>NZ_CDWWXA010000157.1:4473-9992 GCF_977971845.1 Frankia sp. CeCAU1
GGCCGTGCGCAACGGCGCGGCGCAGGATAACCCGGTCGAACTCCTGACCATGCTCGTCCAGGCCCCGGATGGTCAGGGTGGAGTACCCGCCGGGCCGGCCCGGATCGGACTCGGCAGCCACGAAGGCGTAGTCGTCGAAACGGGTCCGCGACCAGTTGATGGACTCCGGTGCCTTCGTCCCGTCGGCCTGCCAGACATAGCTGTTCGGCACAACGTTCGAGCCCGGTACGATTTTTCCTCGGTAGGACTCCGGCTCACCAGTCTGGAACTGGTAGCGGGGCCGTCCCGCGCTGCCCGCGACGATGTAGGTGGTGCCGTCCTTCGCGGGTTCGATCGTCGAGCCGTCGGGCGCCTCGCGAGTCGGTGCGTTCGCGCGGATCGGGTCGGTGCGCTCGTACAGGTGGTTGTGGCCCTGCAGCACGAGGTCGACCTGGTAACAGTCGAACAACGGCGCCCAGGCGCCGCGGACGCCGCTGTCGCTGGCGTGCTGCGCGGTCGTCGAATAGGCGCAGTGGTGGAAGAAACAGACGATGAAATCGATATCCGGGTCGTTCCGGTAGCCCTTCAGCGTGCTCTCGACCCAGGACGTCTGCGCACCGTTCGAATAGCCGGTGTTCGCCTTGATCTCATAACTGAGGTCGTTGGCGTCCAGCGAGAGCACGGCCACGTTGCCATGGACGAAGGAGTACACGCTCGGGCAGCCCTGAGGCCCCCCGCCGGGCAGGTCCAGGCGGGCGAGGTGGCCGCCGTAGCCGTGCGGGGAGTAGAGCGCCTCCATGTCATGGTTTCCGGTGGCGAACATCCACGGCGTGCGGGCACTGCTGACCTCGATGTCGGCCAGGTAGACGTCCCAGACAGTCGGGTCATAATTGTCGAAACCGGTAGGAGATACACCGGAGGCCGTCCGCTTGGGCGGCTTTCCCTGACCCGATGGGTCCGCGTAGCTGATGTCCCCGGCGAGCAGGTGGAACACCGGGTCCTGGCGGGCGATGGCCGCGGTGACAGCCGACGCGTGGGCGACCATCGGGGCGTTGTCGGCCTTGTAGTAATTGTCATCGAACACACCTTTCGGATCGCCCGGCGGGGTGGTGTTCGAACCGTGGTCGCCCATCATCGTGAACCGGAACGGGCCGCCATGGCGTCCCTTCCGCTGTCCGGTGCGGACCGCCTGCACGGGGGTGGATTCCCCACCGGGAATCCGGAAACGGTAGTAGTATTCCCGGCCCGGCGTCAGATTGTCGAACGCCGCGTGCACATAGTACTGTTCGACGGCGAGAATCGAGCCGTCGGCCTGGGGGACCTGGGACAGCAGCGGTCGGATCTCCGCCTCGACCGTACCGCCGAGACCGCGTCCCGGCCCGATATCGACCAGAACCTTGCCGCGGCCCGGGTTACGCGACAACTGCGCCGCCAGCCGAAGCTGCCGGGACGGATCGGCGCCGAAGGCGGTGTGCCTGCCGCCCACGAGCAGGGGACTGTCGTTCGTGGCGGCGTAGGCGGCCCGGCCGAACGGCGTGCCGAACAGGCTCGCCGCGCCGGCGCCAGCCAGACCGCCGAGCAGAATCCCGCGTCGGCTGACCGGCCGCCGCCGGAGAAAGGTCTGGAGCCATTCGTGCTGCTCGGCGATTGTCATGTCCTCGGCCATACCGGCCGGAACACCCGACGCCACCACTTCGCTGGGAGGACTCACAGGCATACCGCTGAAAGTAGGCCCGTCGCCTGTCGAATATCGCAAATACACGGTGGCGAACCACCGAAATATTTGTAAACATCGCGGGAGGGCTTCCCTGGCGGAGTCAGCCCGCTGACGGGCATCCGCCAGGCATTCCCGAACGGCTATCTCCCGCGGGTGGCTCCGGCTGGCGTTTCCGTCAGCCGGAGCCACCCTCACTCAGGGCTCACTCAGGGCTCACTCAGCGCCGCTCAGCCGGCACCGCTCAGCCGGCACCGAAGAGCCCCTGCGCGAGAAAGCCGCCCGCGGGCGCCGCGGGCGGGACGGCGAACAGGGCGCTGGAGGTGTGCCGGATGAAGGTGTTCAATGCGTCGCCGGCCGCGAGGGTCCGCTGCACCGCGACGAACGCCGTACGCGGGTCGGCCTGGTAGGCCGCGAAGAACAGGCCGGCCTCCGGCTCGCCGGCTGAGTCCAGGCCGTCGTCATAGGAGTAGCCACGACGAAGCATGGCGATCCCGCCGTGGAACGACGGGTGGGACAGCCGGACATGGGCGTTGCCGGCGATCGCCAGGCTGCCGTCGGCTGCGCGGGCAGTGAAGTCCGGCTGGATGGTCTCAGCGCCGCCCTGCCCCAACGGCGGTGCCGAGAGCGCGGTACCGTCGGACTTACGGCGGCCGATGACCGCGCTCTGAGCCGTCTCGTCCAGCCGCGCCCAGGCATCGAGCAGCATGCGGATGCGCCGGCAGACCAGGTAGGACCCGTCCCGCATCCATTCCGGCCCGCTGGACACCCACACCGCCCGCTCGAACCGCGGCGTGCCCGGTCCCGGGTTGTCCGTGCCGTCGATCTGCCCCATCAGGTTGCGTGGGGTGGACCCGGGGTTGAACGCGGCCGCCGCGGAACGAAGGAATCCCCGCTGGATCCAGCGGGGCCTGGCATCCTGAGCGGCGAGACGGCGCATCTGCCGGGAAGCCGAGACCGCGACCATCGGATCCTCGGCGCAGACCTGCACGCCGAGATCCCCGCCACTGCGCGCCGGATCGAGCTGGTCACCGGGCATCGCGGGAATGTCCGCGAACTCCGCGGGTATCTGCGCGTCGAGACCGGCGCGGCGCAGCGCGGACGCGCCGAGCCCGATGGTGATCGTCAGCCCCGCCGGTCCGAGTCCCTGGGTGTCCCGCTCAGCGCCGTCGAGCGGCTCGCCTCGCATCAGCACCGCGGCGGCGGCCGTCCAGGTGCGCAGCACCGCGGCGAGGGATGCGCGGACCGCAGCCGGGCCGGACGTCGTCAGGTCGTAGGCGGTGAAGACGAGCTGCGCGGGAGGGCGGTCGGCGATTCCGGGCTGGTGACGGCCGTCGCCCACCACCCCGGCCAGCGCCTCACGACGGACCGCGGCGACGCGGTCCGTCCCGCCCGGCTGGTCCTCCTGGGGACGTTCCGCGGCAACGGCGACACCGCCGTCGAGGGCCATGACTCCCCCGAGGCCTCCCCCGATCGCGACACCACCGCCGAAGCCGAGCAACCCGGCGCCCCGCAGCACCCTGCGGCGGTGGGGACCGATCGGGCGGTTCTCCCGGACCGCATCCGTCGCATCGGCGACATCCGTTACATCGGCAGCGTTCACAATGTCCGACACGCCCGCCCTACCGGCCCTATTGGACATACCAGTTTCAGCCATACCGGTTCCATCCGTCCTGTCGCTCACGGGATCCATACCGGCGCCGCGGTGAGATCCGACATCATCCTCGGGCCGGCAATCCTCGGGCCGGCAATCCTCCGGCCGGCAATCCTCCGGCCGGCAGCCTTCGGGCCGACGTCAGGGCGGCGATTGCCACCGGAGGACACCCGGGTGAGCCGTCCGGTGAGGTGTTCGCATGGATCATAGGGCAGTTCCGCGATGTCCGTGAGGTGCATGTCCCGCATAGTGACTGCCGAACCGCACTCAGCGCCGCCCATCCCGGGTCCAGAGACGTCGTGTCGTCGAACGTTTACACATAGATACAGAATGAAGTGGAAATGCCGAACGGCCTGCCAACGGGCGACACGAGGAACCGATCAGCCTGCAGGAACGATCAGCCTGCAGGAACGATCAGCGTGCGGGAACGATCAGCGTGCGGGAACGACGACGTCACCGGCGCGCGGGACCATGCCCGGCCCGGCGGATCTCACCGGTCGCAGAGGTTCGGGTCGGTGCCCCAGCCACACAGCACGTTCTTCTCGATCTTCCCGGTGGAAACCTTCGGCAGCTCACGGAAGGTGATCTGCCGTGGAGGGCGCCGTCAACCACCGCGGGGCGCTCGGCGAACGCCCCGGCCGACCTTGACTAACCCGCCGCACTTCTCCGGGCGACGGGTTCGCCCCGGCGACGGGCCAAGCCCCACCGTGCACTCGAGTTCAGTCCGCGCAGCGCCCTGCGCACGGCCGGGTGCTGGCTGGCACGGTGCACCGGGTAGCGCCACGGCGGCTGTTCGCCCTGGCGCGACGCCATCGAGTAGGCGAACGACACCGGATCCTGATCAAGGTATGGGTCCACCCGTTCGAACCAGGCCATGCTCGTCCGCGCCGCCGCCTGCAGAGGACCCAGGGCCGCCCGGCCCCGCCGGTCGAAATCTCGCAGCGCGGCCGGCAGATCGCCGCCGCTGTCGTACATGCTCTGCGCGAGCACGACCGCATCGACGATCGCGAGCGCCGTGCCCGACCCGAAGGCGAAGTGCGTGGTGTGGGCGGCGTCACCGATCAACACGACGTTGTCGTGGTACCAGCTCCGATTGGTGACATCGGCGAAGCGCAGCCACCGCGCCGCCCGGCCGCGGCACTGGCTGATCAGCGGATGGCCGTCCAACGGACCAGAGAAGATCTTTTCCAGCATCCGCGGCGCGTCCTCGGCGCTCAGGAGATCAAGGCCGAGTCCCTTCCACGTCCGCTGGGAGCATTCCACGATGCAGGTGCTGACGCCGACGCTGGACGGATAGGCGTGGAACCAGATCCATCCCGCGGAGGTCCGTTCGAAGGCGAAGGTGAAGCTGTCGAAGCGCTTGTCGGTGCCGAGCCAGATGTACGGGTTACCGCCGATCTCGACCTTGGTACCGAAATCGTCCTGGGCCAGCTGGCGCACCCGGCTGTTCGCGCCGTCGGACGCCACGACGAGATCGGCGTCGGCGTACGGGCGCAGGTCGTCCACCTCGTGCCGGTACTCCACCTCGACGCCGAGGTCGGTGGCCCGCCGGGCGAGGATCTCAAGCAGCGCGGCCCGCTGCAGGCTGAAGCCGTAGCCGGTGAGATATGCCGCCGACGATCCGCCCAGACTGATCCGCTGTTCCTGCCAGAGAGTGGACGCAGCCCGCAGGGCACGAGCGCTGCCTGGGTCGTTGCGGAAAAGGACGTCCAGAAGGTTATCCCAGTACACGACCCCCCAGCCGTAGGTCGCCCCGGGCGGGTCGCGTTCGAGGACTATGATCTCCTGGCTGGCGTCACGGCGTTTCGCCGAGATAGCGAAGTAAAGTCCTGCCGGTCCGCCCCCCACACAGACGATCCTCACCGCAGGTGCCTCCTCTGCGTTCCTCCTCCGCGTGACCCGGACGGCGGGTGGCAACGACCGTTCGCCGGCTCGTCACCACCGTCGCCCCGGAGAGGAGCACCGCCAGCGGATGTCGTGGTGCCCACTTGTCGGGTTGCCCGGTTACCCCGCGTTGTCGGGTTGCCCCGCGTTGTCGGGTTTCCCGGTTTCCCCGCATTGTCGGATTTCCCGGTTGTCGGGTTGACCGATCGTCAGATTGCTGGTCGGGTTGCTGGATTGTCGGGAGCCGGGATCACCAGCCACCCCAACGACCCCAGCCACCCCAACGAC
>NZ_CDWWXA010000158.1:0-9305 GCF_977971845.1 Frankia sp. CeCAU1
CCGGGGAGCTGCCCGGGGGCCTGCGTCGCGGGGCGTCACGGAACTCTGGGCGCTGCTGCGCGGCCGTCGCGGGGCGGTGGCGATCGCCACGGCGCTGACCGTGGTTGGCACCGCCGTCGGGGTGCTCCAACCGCTGCTCGTGATGCGGGTGATCGACGCCGCGCAGGCGGGGGGTATTCCCGGCTGGCTCATCGGGGCGCTGCTGGGCCTGTTCGTCGGCCAGGCGGTGATCGACACCGCCGGGCACTACCTGCTCGAGCGCGTCGGCCAGGGCGTCCTGCTCGGCCTGCGCACCAGCCTGATCGGCCACCTGCTGCGGCTGCGCATGCGGGTGTTCGACACGCGGCGGATCGGGGATCTGATCTCCCGTGCGAACACCGACACGACCGTGGTGCGGGAGGCGGTGGCGTACAGCTTCACCGCCCTGGTCACCAGCGTGATCGGCGTCGTCGGCGCCGTCGCCCTGATGATCTGGTTGAACCCCTGGCTGTTCCTGCTCGTGCTCGGGGTGGTGGCGGTGGCCGGGGTCGTGGTACTCGGCGCGCTGTCCCGGATCAGGACGGTGTCCGAACGTGGGCAGGCCAGCGTCGGCGGCATGACCGCCGACCTGGAGCGCGCCCTCGCCGCGATCCGTACCGTGCGGGCGAACCGCGCCGAGGGGCGGGAGGCCGCGCGCATCGGCGACCACGCCGCGGCCGCCTACCAGGCCGGCCTCCGGATGGCGAAGCTGGACTCGATCATCGCCCCCGCGATGCAGCTCGCGGTGCAGGGAAGTGTGCTGGTCGTGCTCCTGGTCGGCGGGGTCCTGGTGGCGCGCGGTTCGGCCTCGCTCGGCAGCCTGGTCGCCTTCCTGCTGTATGCCACCTACCTGGTGATGCCGTTGTCGCAGCTCATCGAGGCGGCGGCGACCATCCAGCGGGGGATGGGGGCGCTGTCGCGGGTCAACGCGGTGTTCGCGCTGCCCCGGGAGGGCGACGACGAGTCCGTGCGCGGTCCGCTGCGCACCGTCGCGGTCGTGGCCCCCGGCGGGACGCGCCCGCCGGCACCATTGTCGCCCTTGTCCTCGTCGCGAGTGTCGTCCTCGTTCTCGTCACGAGGGGAGACGCCGAACCCGCGGGCGCCGTCGATCGAGTTCCGTGACGTCTGGTTCGGCTACGCGCAGACGCCGGTGCTGCGCGGGGTGTCGTTCACGGTGCCGTCTCGCGGGCACGTCGCGCTGGTCGGGCCGTCCGGTGCCGGCAAGTCCACCATCCTGGAGCTTGTCGAGCGCTTCTACGAGCCGGACGCCGGAATGATCCTCTTCGCCGGCCACGACGTCCGCGCGATGCCCCGCGCGACCGCCCGGGGGTGGGTCGGGCTGGTCGAGCAGAACACCCCGGTGCTGCACGGCAGCCTGCGGGACAACATCACCTATGCGGCGCCGGAGGCGACCGAGGAGCAGATCGCCGCGGTCCTGGCCACGGCGGGGCTGCGGGACTTCACCGACCGGCTGCCCGAGCGGCTCCGGACCCCGGTCGGTGATCATGGTGTCCTGCTCTCCGGCGGGGAACGGCAGCGGGTCGCGATCGCCCGCGCGCTGCTGGCTCAGCCCGCGGTGCTGCTCCTGGACGAGCCCACGGCCCAGCTGGACAGCGTCAACGAGCAGGCGCTCACCCGCGCTATGAGCCGGATCGCCGCCGAGCGGGCACTGCTGGTCATCGCCCACCGGATCTCCACGGTGCGGGCCGCGGATTTCATCCTCGTGCTGAACGAGGGCCGCGTGGTCGCACAGGGCTCGCACGAGGAGCTGATGGTGACCAGCGCGTTCTACCGCGGCCTCGCCACGGGCCTGCCGGCCGGTCCCGCCGGCCCCACCGGGCCGGTCAGCCCGCCAGAGCGCGGGCGAGCAGGGACCGCAGGGCCTCCCGCCCCGGTGAGGTGAGCGCTTCGAACCCGCTCTCCTCGACGCCGTGACCTGCCCTCAGGGCGTTTCCGGGGGAGCCAGGGCGGACTTGCGGATCTTGCCCATCGAGTTGCGGGGGAGCTCGGCCACCAGGTGGATCTCCCGGGGCCGCTTGTGGATGGACAGCTCCCGTGCCACGAAGTCGATGAGCGCCTCGCTCGCCGTCTCGCTCGGTGTCCCGCCCGCCGCACCGGCCAGGTCGGGGGCGACGACGAAGGCGGCGATGCGCTGCCCGAGGTCGTCGTCCGGCAGCCCGACGACGGCGGCCTCGCGCACGGCCGGGTGGGCCAGCAGTACGGCCTCGACCTCGCCCGCGCCCACCCGGTAACCGCCGCTCTTGATGAGGTCGGTGGATCGGCGCCCGACGATTCGGTGGTGGCCGTCCGGGGCGACGACCGCGGCGTCACCGGTGCGGAACCAGCCGTCCGCGGTGAACGACGCGGCGGTGACCTCCGGGCGCCCCAGGTACCCGTCGAACAGGGTGGCACCGCGGACCTGCAACTCGCCGATGCTCTCCCCGTCCGCGGGCAGCTCGGTCCCCGTCTCGTCGTCCACGAGCCGGGCCAGCACCCCCGGCAGGGTGGTGCCGACCCAGCCCGCCCGGCGCTCCCCGTCCGCCCGGGCGCTGATGGTGATCAACGTCTCGGTCATCCCGTACCGTTCGATCGGGGCGAGGCCGGTGAGCCCGGCGAGCCGGTCGATCACCGGCCTCGGCAGGGGGGCACTGCCCGAGACGAGCAGCCGGGCCGAGACCAGGGCGCGGGCGGTGGTCGGATCGTCGCAGACCCGGGACCACACGGTCGGCACGCCGAAGTACAGGGTCCCCCCGGCCGCCGCGTACGCCGTCGGGGTCGGGCGGACGGTGTGGATCAACCGGCTGCCGACCCGCAGCGCCCCGAGCACACCCAGGACCAGGCCGTGGACGTGGAACAGCGGCAGCCCGTGCACGAGCGTGTCCTCGGGCGTCCAGGCCCAGGCGTCGGCGAGGGCGTCCAGATCGGCGGCGATGGCCGGGGCGGACAGCACCACGCCCTTGGGGGCTCCGGTCGTCCCGGAGGTGTAGAGGATGAGCGCCGGTCCGGTTTCCCCGGACCCGGAGCCGGACTCGGACCCGAAGCCGGCAGACCCCGACCGTGCGGTGAGATCGACCGGCACGGTGGGGATCGCGAGGTTGTCCCAGGCAGGGCTGCCGAGCAGCAGGGCGGCGCCCGAGTCGCGCAGGATGTGACCGCGTTCCCGCGGCCCGGAATCAGGCGGCACGGGTACCGCCGGCACCCCGGCGAGCAGGCAGCCGACGACCGAGACGACGGTGGCCATCGTCGCCTCGGCGTGCACGGCCACCGCCGGCGCGCCGGCCACCCGACCGGCGACGACGGACGCGGCCGCGAAGAGCTCTGCGCGGGTGAACTCGACCTCCCCGACCCGGACGGCGGGGCCGTCGTGCTCGCCGGCAGGCAGTGGGAGCAGGTTCACTCCGTCATGCTCCCATGGCCGAACCCGTCAACGCTCAGCTCCGCCCAGACCGCCGCCGAGGTGCGGTGCGCGTCGATGCATCAGCGCCGTTCCAGTTCCGTGGGCCGCTCCAGTTCCGTGAGCCACTGGTGGAGGACCGCGGCGGTGGAGGCGGCGTGTTCGTTCATCATCGTCTGGTGATTGCCGGCGGCGTCGAGCCTTTCGTGCTCCATCACCCAGTCGGTCACCCAGGCCTGGCCCTCCCCGTCGGGGTTCTCGGCGACCGCCTGCTGGGGCATGCGCTCCATCGCCCGGACGAGGACGACCGGCGCGTTGACGGCGGTCGGCCGCCAGCCCTCGAACAGGTCCAGGTAGGCGCCCTGCGCGGTGACCTGTGCCTCCGTCATCAGCGCGAAGGCCTGGTCGTTGAGGGCGACGCCGCGAAGCTCCTCCTGGATGTCACCCTCGGGGATGCGGTCCCCGGGCAGCCACGTGTCGAGCAGCACCACCGCCCTGGGGTGGATCCCGCGGGTCTCCAGCCGGGCCGCGATCGCATGTGCCAGCCAGCCACCCGAGGAGTAACCCGCCAGCACGAGGGGGATCTCGTCGAACGCCCGGGCGATGGTCTCGGCATGCAGGTCGACGACGAGATCCGCGGTGGCCGGAAGCAGCTCCCCGTCGCCGAATCCGGGATGCGGCAGCGCGTACACGTCCCGCCGGCCATGCAGGTGCAGGGCGAGGCGGGCGAAGTTGTGCGGTCCCGACGGGGCGACCATCGAGGGCAGGCAGACGATGGTGGGCCTGGCCGGACCCGAGGCAAGTCTCACCGGCGCGGCGGGCGCGCCGAAGGCCTCGACGGTGCGGAAGACGGGCCTGAGCCGGGCGGCGGCCCGCAGGACACCGACGCCCTCGGCGAACTTGCCGTCCGTGCACGCCTGCCGGTACAGCTCGCGCACGCCGATCGGCGCGACCTGCGTCCCGGCCCGCGCGGGGGGTCCGCCGGGCACGATGTCCGGGTGCCGCTGGGTGGCGAGGGTGGCAAGGGTATCGAGATGGCGGGTGAGCTCGCAGACCGTCGGATGCTCGAAGACGACGGGCGTGGCCAGGGTGAGGCCGGTGGCGGCGGCCAGTCGGCGGCTGAGCTGCACCGAGGCCAGTGAGTCGAAGCCGAGTTCGAGGAAGCGGCGCTGCGGGTCCACGTCGTCGGGCGACGGGTACCCGAGGAGGGCCGCGGCCTCCGCCCGCACGAGGTCGAACAGCGCGCGGGCGCGGGCAGGCCCGGGCAGCGTCCCGTAGTCCACCCGGGTGGGGGGCGCGTCGGTGCCGGTCGGGTCGGCGTCCCCCTCGGGTCCGGCCGTCGTGGACCGGCTCCATAGATCGTCGAAGAAACGCCCGGGGCGGGCGGCGGTGAAGGGTGGGAGGAAACGCTCCCAGTCGACGTCGGCGACGGTGAGCGCGGCCTGCCCGCCCGCGACCGCCCGGGTGAGCGCGGTGACCGCAGCGTCGGGGGGCAGCGGGGTCAGGCCACGGCGGCCCAGGTAGTCACGGAATGTGGCCTCGGCGCCCATTCCGGCGTCGGCCCACGGGCCGAACGCGACAGAGGTGGCGGCGAGACCGAGCGCGTGCCGCCGCGCGGCGAGGGCGTCGAGGTAGGCGTTGCCCGCGCTGTAGGCGGCCTGGCCGCCACTGCCCCAGGTCGCCGACACCGACGAGAACAGGACGAAGGCCTCCAGCCTGGTGTCGCCGGTGTCGGTGATCCCGCCGGTGCCGTCGAGTAGCCGGTCGAGGCCGGCGGCGCCGGCGACCTTCCCGGCCACGACCTCCGCGAACTCCCCGAGATCGAGTTTGTGTAGGGCGGTCACCTGCCCCATGACACCGGCCGCGTGCACGACGGCGGACACCGGCCGGCCCGCCTTGGCCAGTCTCCGCAGCAGGGCGGCGAGCTGTTCGTGCTCTCCCACGTCGCAGGCCTCGATGGTCGCCTCGGCGCCGAGGGCGGCGAGTTCGGCGCGTAGTTTCTCCGCCCCCGGAGCCGCGGGGCCACGGCGGCTGACGAGGACGATCCGGCGCGCACCGTCGCGGGCGAGCCGGCGGGCGGCATGCGCGCCGAGGGCGCCGGTGCCACCGGTGATCAGGACCGTGCCGTGAGGCCGCCACGCTGGCGGGACGGTGTCGATCGGTGCACCGACGGTGTTGGCTTGTGCATCGACGGTGTCTGCCCTGACGAGGCGGGGTACCAACAGCCCGGTGGCACGGGCGGCGAGCTGGTCCTCGCTACCGGGGGCGGTGAGGGCGGAGCCGAACCACGCCAGCGTCTGATCGTCGAGGTTGGTCGGGATGTCGATCAGACCGCCCCAGGCGTCGGGGTCCTCCAGGGCGAGGGCGCGGCCGAGTCCCCACATCATGGCCTGGTCCGGGGTGGTGACGGGGTCGTCGGGACCGGTGGTGACCGCGCCGCGGGTGACGCACCACAGCGGTGCGGACACGTCGAGGTCGTGTAGCGCCTGGACGAGCGGGACGGTGAGGGCGAGCCCGGTGGTCAGCGCCGGATGGATGTGGTGCGGAGTGTCGTCGAGGGCGAGCAGGGACAGGACGCCGCGTACCGCCTGCACCGTCTTCTTCCCGGCGGGGCCGCCGCCCGACAGCGGCATGGCGCCGGGCGGTGGCATGGCGTTCGACAGCAGCGCCGCGACCCGGGCGCGGTCGGCGTCGTCGCCGGTGAGGGTGAGGGTGACGGCCGTGCCGCCGAGGCGTTCGATGATCCAACAGATGCGGGAGAGCATGTCCTCGTCGACGCCGGCGGCCGGGGTCAGCACCGGCCACACGCCGGACAGCGGTGGCGTCGCGGTGGCCTGGGCCGTCACGGCGGTGGTGACGTCCTCGGAGTCCAGGGGCCGCCACTCGGTGCGGTAAGACCAGCCGTCCGGGTCCGCCGCGCGGGCCGTCCCGACGGTCGGGCTACGGGGCGCGGGGACAGCGGTGGCCCCGTCGAGCCAGTAGCGCCTGCGCTGGAACGGGTAGGTGGGCAGCTCCCGGTGCCGGGCGCCGCGTCCCCGGTACGGGGCGCGCCAGTCGACGTCGACGCCGTGGACGTGCAGCTCAGCCAGGGCGGTGAGGAGGGTGTCGGGTTCGGGGCGGCCGGCGCGGGACGCCGCCGCGGCCACCGTGTCCCGGGCGTCGCGGGCGTCGCGGGCGTCGCGGGCGTCGCGGGTGTCCCGGGTGCTTTGGGTGCTTTGGGGGCGCTGGGTCTTCTCGGGGCGCTGGGCGTCGGCGGCTAGGCAGGCCGGCAGGAGCGCGGTCAGGACGGCGTCGGGGCCGAGTTCGAGGTAGGCGACGGCGCCTTCGCGGTGCAGGCGACGGGCGGCGTCGAGGAAGCGGACGGGTTCGCGGACGTGGCGTACCCAGTGGTCGGGGGTGGCGAGCCCGGTCTGGAGGTCGAGGTCGCCGGTCCGGGTGGAGACGACGGGGATGGCCGGCGGGGAGTAGGTGATCTTCTCGGCGACGGCTCGGAACCGGTCGAGCATGTCGTCCATGTGCGGGGAGTGAAAGGCGTGGCTGACCGTCAGCCGCCTGATGGCGCGGCCGCGCTCGGCCCAGCCGACGGCGACGCGTTCGACGAGGTCGGCGTCGCCGGCGATGACGGTGGCGCTCGGGCCGTTGACGGTGGCGATCTCGACCCGCCCGGCGAGTCCGGCGAGGGACTCGGCGACCTCCTCCTCGCCGGCGCGGATGGCGGTCATGGCTCCGCCGGCGCGGCAGGCCTGCATGAGCCGGCCGCGGGCCGCGACGAGAGCGCAGGAGTCGTCGAGGGTCCACACTCCGGCGACATGGGCGGCGGTGAGCTCGCCGATGGAGTGCCCGGCGAGGATCCCCGGGGCGAGACCCCAGGATTCGAGGAGCCGGAACAGCGCGGTCTCGAAGGCGAACAGCGCGGGCTGGGTGTACTCGGTGCGGTCGAGCGCCGCCGCGCCCGGGGAACCGGCGGGGGCGAACATGACGTCGCGCAGTGGGTGTTCGAGATGCGGCGCAAAGTGGGCACAGACGTCGTCGAGGGCGTCGGCGAAGACCGGGTAGGTCGCATGGAGTTCGCGGCCCATCCCGGGGCGTTGGCTGCCCTGGCCGGTGAACAGGAAGGCGGTTGCCCCCCGGGCGGTTCCGCTTCGGCGGAGCGCTGGTCGGACCGTGCCCAGGACCAGCCCGGCGGTGGGACGGGCCTCGGCCAGAGCAGCCAGGGTCCCGGTCAGGGTCCCGGTCCCGGTCCCGGCCCCGGCCCCGGCCAGGTGCGTGCCGCTGCCGCACGCCGCCGATCCGCGGACGACGGCGACGGCGCGGTGCTCGAAGTGGGTGCGACCCGCCAGGGTGTATCCCGCGTCCAGGGGAGAGATCTCGGGATGGCGCTCCAGGTGCGCGCCGAGCCGGGCGGCCGCCGAACGTAGCGCCGCGTCGCCGCGGCCGGACAGGACGACAGGCACCGGGGCGCTCGCCGGGTTCTCCCCGGCGCGGTCCGCACCCATGGCGTCCGTTCCCGGCCCGGGTGGTGCTTCCTCGATCACGGCGTGAGCGTTGGTGCCGCTTACCCCGAACGCCGACACCGCCGCCCGTCGCGGCCGGCCGTCCCGGCGCTGCCAGGGGACGTTTCCAGTGAGCAGGGCGACGTCGCCCGCCGACCAGTCCACGTGCGGGGACGCCTCGCGCACGTGCAGGGTCCGCGGCAGGACGCCGTGCCGCATCGCCTGCACCATCTTGATGATCCCGGCGACGCCGGCGGCGGCCTGGGTGTGGCCGATGTTCGACTTCAGGGACCCGAGGTAGACGGGCCGCCGTGCCGCACGGTCCTGGCCGTGGGCGGCTCGGTCCTGGCCGTAGGTGGCAATGACGGCCTGGGCCTCGATCGGGTCACCGAGCGTCGTGCCGGTGCCGTGCGCCTCCACCGCGTCGACGTCGGCGGCGCGCAGCCCGGCGTTGGCCAGCGCCTGGCGGATCAGGCGCTGCTGGGACAGGCCGTTCGGCGCGGTCATCCCGTTGCTGGCGCCGTCCTGGTTGATCGCGGTGCCACGCAGGACCGCGAGGACGTGATGGCCGTTACGGCGGGCGTCGGAAAGCCGTTCCAGCAGCAGCACGCCCGCGCCGTCGGCCCAGCCGGTGCCGTCGGCGTCGGCGGAGAACGCCTTGCAGCGCCCGTCCGGTGCCAGGCCCCGCTTGCGGCTGAACTCCACCAGGATCCCTGGGGTCGACATCACGGTCACCCCACCGGCCAAGGCGAGGTCGCATTCGCCGGCCCGCAGCGCCTGGCCGGCCAGATGCACCGCCACCAGGGACGAGGAACACTGGGTGTCGATGGTCAACGCGGGCCCTTCCAGACCAAGCGTGTAGGAGACGCGGCCGGCGATCACGCCGGAGGCGTTGCCGGTGAGCAGTTGTCCCTGGGCTTCGGCGGGCGCCGCATGCCAGGCGGGGCCATAGTCCTGCAGCGACACCCCGGTGAAGACGCCGGTCCGGCTGCCCCGCAGCGACCGTGGGTCAATGCCCGCGTGCTCCAGCACCTCCCAGGAGATCTCCAGCATCAGCCGCTGCTGCGGGTCCACGGCATGTGCCTCGCGCGGACCGATACCGAAGAATCCCGGGTCGAACAGCGCGATGCCGGGCAGGAATCCGCCATGGCGGGTGTAGGCGGTGCCAGGCTGATCCGGATCAGGATCGTAGAGCGCGTCGAGCTCCCAGCCCCGGTCGTCGGGCAGGCCGCCGACGGCATCCCGGCCCTCTCGCACCAGGTCCCACAGGGCTTGCGGTGAATCGGCGCCGCCGGGCAGCCGGCAGGCCATGCCGATGATGACTACGGGATCATGGCCCCGGAACGGCTCCGAGCCGACCTCGCCGGTGGCAGGAACGGCGGTGGCGGCGGGGACGGCGG
>NZ_CDWWXA010000159.1:0-9212 GCF_977971845.1 Frankia sp. CeCAU1
CCCGATCTACACCACGCGGGGGGACTCACCCATGCCGACCCCCGGAACCGGCTGACGGCTGCCTTCACCGAGCTCACCCTGGCCATCTGACCGCCCGCCCGAGACGGCTCCACCACGCCCCGCCTCTGCCCAATGCAACAGCGCCTCGACAACGCGCTGCGGCTCCTGCCCGCGACCGGCAGCCGTGGCAGCCACGGCCTGTTGCAGGACCAGTATCTACGGGAACGAAACCTGATCATCGACGGTATCGGGGAAGCGGAGCGAGCCGCCGCGGAGCAGAAACGGTGGGACGCCCAGGAAGCAACAAACCAGGAGTTGCGCCGGCTCGTGCGTCCGCCGCTGTCCATGCTGGCCCAGCAGGCGGGTCTTTTCGCCGTCATCGCACTGATCTTGGTCAGAGAGCTGCGGAAGGTGAGCGCCAGCGCATCGCTGCATGACCGCCTCTGGCAGGAGGTCCAGCTTGGTGGCAGCCTGCTCGTCGTCGCCGTGGCCGCGGTCGGCATAGCGGCCCTTGACCGGCGCCGCCGTAAGCCGAGGTAGCCGCCTGCTGGATCTCGGTCAGCTCAGCTCACCACCTGCGCCGCCTGGCCCCGTCTGGCGGCCGACGAGCAGGCCCACCGGCTGGCGTTGGACACGCTCGTCGAAGCATGCGTCGCGGCGGCGTTCACCGCGAAGAATCTCGACTATCCGGATCTGGCGTACCTGGCCGCGACCCGCGTCGAGGCCCATAGCGTCGGCCATGGCGTCGATGTCGCCGGTGCGGGTCGGGGGTGACCTGACCGGGGCGGACCCGTGGGGGCACGGCGGATCCCGTTCCACGCTGCGGCGATCCCCGGTGCTAACACCGGGTTGCTTGCTCCGTCGCCATGTTCACGTCCACGGCGCCGCCATCGACCCTGGCGGCGCCGTGAACGTCCGATCCCCGTGCCGCGGTGGCGTGGGGTGGGATGGCGGACCGGCTACCGTCAGCCGCCACGCATCGTTCTCGCCGATCCCACCCGCCCTCAGAACGGCAGGCGATAACGGAACGTAACCGTCGTCGGGGCGGTGTCGCGACCGCAGGTCCCGGCCCAGGCGCCCGGAGAGGACACCCCGTTCATGATCGTTCCCTGCACACAATTGCCGAATGCGCACACAATGCGCACACAAATCCATTTCGATCTTGAATAGATGATCTTCGATTTCGCAAAACCGCAGGTCAGAGACCATCTGTCTGGAGCCGGCGAGGGGACTCGAACCCCTAACCGCTCGATTACAAGTCGAGTGCGCTACCAATTGCGCCACGCCGGCGGGCGATCTCACGATACCCGACCGCCGCACTGAGACGCTGAGGCCACCGGCCGGTTCGCCGCCGGCCCGGCAAGATCAAAAGGGTACCCGTGGCGTGCCCCGCCGGTTGCCCGGCGCGAACCCGGCGAGCACCTACAACCGGTCGACGTGTCGGCACCCGCTCCTCGATCGTGAAGCGGGCGAGGAGCTCCAGCTCGGCCAGCTCGGCCCGGTCGACCCAGTCGACCCGGTCAGCGCCGCCATCGGGGTACCCCGAGCGGCACCGATACCGCCGTCCACATTCTTGCCACCGAAAAATGTGGTGCCGGAACCGGTGAATAAATTTTGTCACAGCGGTTGTCGGGCAGTTCGTGGCGGTACGGTCGAGCACGAGGCCAGGCGTGCGGGAACGCCGTGAAGTGCCGTCTCCCGTGAATCGTCTCCAGAATTATCGGACGACGAGCTCCACCAAAGAGCCCCACCAAAGAGTGATTGACGTTGCTTGTCCGCGAGATAGGTTGTCCAAAATAGCGAAGGGCCAACCATGCTGATCGTTGCGTTGACAGGCGTCGCACGTCTGTGTGCCCGCCGTCGCTGGATCGCGGTCGGCATGTGGGCGGTGCTCCTCCTGCCCGCGGTGTTCTTCGTGATCGCGGGTCACGCGCAATACAGCCACGATGTGACGGTTCCCGGTTCCGAGTCGCAGCGGGCAATGAATCTGGCGCGCAAGGTGATTCCGGGCGGCGTCCTGCCGGACACCGAACAGATCGTGCTGCACGCCAGGCGCGGCACGCTGGCGGACCCGCTGGTGCACCGACAGGCCGAGGAGCTGCTCGCCGATGTCGGGAAGCTGCCGGGGGTACTCACCGTCGCCGACCCGTTCGGACCACTGGGCAGGATGGTGCTGGGTGTGTCACCGGTCAGTGCCGACGGGCGCACGGCGGTGGCTCCGGTAATCATGAAAGCGTCGGCGCTCGAACTCGACCTCGGCGCGATCAAACGGGTCTCGGCCACGGCCCGGTCCTACGGCGGCCCCGAGCTTCAGGTGGAGCTGGGCGGACCGGGCGCGACCGCGCTCACCTCGGCCGGCGTCCCGATCCGACCGCTGCTGGCCGCCCTCGCCGTCGCGCTGGCGGTCTTGTGCCTGACCCTGCGTTCGAGGGTGGCCGCCATGATCGCCGCTGTCGTCGCGGCCATGGCCACCGTCACCACCGTGGCCGTCACGACAGTACTGTCCCACCATGTCCTGACTACTCCCTTCGCCGCTCTGCTTGGCGGCATGATCGCCCTCGGGGTCAGCCTGGGCGGGTCCGTCCTGGTCGTGTACCGGGCGCAGACCGCGTTGGCACGGGGTGTGAGCCCGGTCGACGCGGCCACCGAGGCGATGGTGAAGTCGGTTGCCGCCCTGGCCTCCGGTGGCGTGTGCCTGAGCGTGGCGATGACCGGCGTGCTCCTGCTGGACCTGGGCCCATTCACGGGAGTCGCCCTCGCGGCCGGGGTGGCCGGGGTGCTCAGCGCCCTGGTCACCCTCACGCTGTTGCCAGCGCTGCTCGTCCTCGGCGGCACCCGGATGCTGGGCTGGGTCGGACGGCATTCCCTGACCACGACGGGTCGTGGCCTACCGCACCGGCCGGGCGTGCGATCGTGGTGGGCCAGGCAGGTGGGGCGCCACCCGGCTGTCGCCGTGGCCGCGGCGTGTGTGCTGCTTGTCGCCATGGCGGCACCGGTGGTAACCCTGCGGCTCGGTGGCGCCGACGCGGGCGCGGAGCCCACGTCGGCCACCGCGCGACGCGCGTATGACGTGGTCAGCCGCGACTTCTTCAGCGGTCTCAACGGGCCGATGCTCGTCGTCGTCGACCGGGGAGAAGGCAGCCGGACCGTCGCTGTGACCGACGTCGTCACCGCCCTCAACACGACGCCGGGGGTCAAACACGCATACGTTTCGTTCGACAGTCCCGAGTCGGGCCTGGCCCTGATCCAGGTACTGCCGCAGGCGGGTCCCCGGTCGACGGACTCCTACGATCTGGTGCACCGACTGCGCAACGACGTCCTGCCGGCGGTGCTGCGGCCCACCGTGAGCCGCGCTTACGTGGGCGGGCAGGCGGCGTTGTTCGCCGACATGGCTGCGGACTTCCGCGACGCGCTGCCGATGTTCGCGTTCGTGGTCCTGCTCGCGGTGGGCGCGCTGACCTTTCTCACGGCGTCCTCGCGCGTCACCGCCGCCGTGCTCGCCGTTTCGGAGCTGTCGTGCGGCCTTGCGACGGTCGGTGTCCTGGCGACGGTCTTCCAGCAGGACCGTTTCGCCGGGAAACTGGGCCTCCAGGCCGGTCCGATCGAACCGTTCATCCTGGTCTTCGTGCTGGTCGTCGGGTTCGGCCTGTCCCCGGGCATGAACCTGAGCCTGCTGAGCAGACTGCGCGAAACCGATACGCCAGGCTGGCGGGCGCTCGAAGGCGACGCGGTCAGCCGCGGCCACGCCGACGTGGGGCACGTCGTCCTCACCATGAACCTCATCATGATCCTGGCGTTGTCGGTGGTCGTGGCGCAGCCGTCCCGCACGCTGAAGCTGCTCGGGGTGGGTCTGGCGGTCGGTGTGGCGCTTGACGCATTCGTGGTGCGAGCGGTCGTCCTCCCTGCGCTGGTGCACCTGGATCGGCGCCGTGAAACCGCTGGCGGCCTACCCGCGCAGCGCCGGCCGGCGAGGGCGGCCACGAGGTCGTACGACCCGCCGTCGGCGCCATCCCATGCGGGCAACGGCACGCGCGGCGGCCGTTTCTCCCGGAGGAGTACATAGGGATGGGGCCCGGGCGTGTTGCGTTACTTCCCCGTTATCGGTAGGTAGGGCCGCGCGAAACCTTCAAAAGTTAGATCATCCAATTCTACGGCTTACGGGCCACGGCGCCGTATCCATCCACTGCGGCAAAGCCCTCGGCGCCGTCCGGCTGCCACTGCGAGATCGACACCACACCCGGCTCTAGAAGGTCCAGACCGTCGAAGAAACGGGCAACCTGATCCGGACTGCGCAGGATGTAGGGGACCGCGCCCGTGTCGTCATAGCCCTGCTGGGCTTCGTCGAAGCCCTCGCTGGTGTTGGTGCTGTCCCACAGCAGTAGATAGCTGCCGGACGGGACGGCGGCCACCACCCGCGCCACGATCGCCCGTGCCTCATCAAAGTCGGCGACGTGCCCCAGGATCCCCATGAACATGACGACGATCGGCTCG
Organism: Frankia sp. CeCAU1; assembly: GCF_977971845.1. NCBI lineage: Bacteria > Bacillati > Actinomycetota > Actinomycetes > Frankiales > Frankiaceae > Frankia > Frankia sp. CeCAU1. The sequence continues at coordinate 4,492 of NZ_CDWWXA010000159.1, forward strand.
TTGAAGTTCAGTACGTTCTTGGCACCAGCAATGATCCGGTCCGGATCGTGGAGATCAGCGTCGAGATAGGTTGTCACACCTTCCGGTGTGGTGTTGACCAGCAGGGCGCGGGCGTGTACTAGTACCAGCGGGTCATTGTCGACGTACACGATGCGGGAATCGGGTGCGATGCGCTGGGCGACTTCATGGGTGTTCTGCATCGTCGGCAGGCCAGTGCCGATGTCGAGGAACTGGTGGACGCCCCTCTCGCCGGCGAGGTGGGCCACAGCCCGGATGAGGAACCGCCGGGACTCCTTGGCCAGGGTGACGATCCCCGGGAACACCTTGATGTAGGCGTCGCCGGCCTCGCGGTCCACCGGGTAGTTGTCCTTGCCGCCCATCCAGTAGTTCCAGATCCGAGCTGAATGCGGCGTCGTCGTGTCGATCTTCGAATGGCCCGTCGGGTTCCCGGTGCCATTGTGCTGCTCAGCCACGTCTCTCCTTACGCTGGCTCGGCCGGGCGAACCCGGCGAAGCAGGAAGATCCAGTCGGAGTGTGGCCTGTGGGCCAACCTCGGCTACCGATTTTAGGGTATATCATCGCAAATAGCGGCGGATCAACTGCTGGGACATGTACTCTCGGCCGGCCTGTGGGGCGCCAGAAGTCGGCTTGGGCCTGTGAGCTGGGACGATGTGCGGCGCGGCTGCCGGCATCATGGTCACCTGCGTCGGTGTGGCTGTTCTATCTGTTCTGTCTGATCTTCGTTCGGGTGTGTGGGGCTGGCTGGTGCTGCTCGGCCGGTCGTCGGCATCCAAGGACATCGAGTTGCTCGTGCTGCGGCACGAGGTCGCAGTGCTGCGCCGCATCCACCCGAAGCCCGTTCCTGATCCGTGACCGGGCGGGACAGTTCACCGCATCGTTCGACGCGGTCCTCGCCGACGCGGTCCTCGCCGACGCCGGCATCACCGCGGTCGCGATCCCGCCCCGAACTCCCAGGCGGACGCCTACGCGGCCCGCTACAGCGAACGACGCCCCACCGTAGTCGCGATCTTCAGCCACCACGGCCCGACCATCCCGTTGCTGATCTGACCAAGAAAAGGACCACACGTCGCCCCGCCCTCGGCGGCTTGATCAACGAATACGAACGGGCCGCCTAAAAGCCTAGATCAACGCCGATGACCCAGTTCTGGCACCCCGCAGGTTTCGGTCGGTCGATTTGACGCGTCCGGGCCCACGTCCTTCTATGACTTCATGACTGTGAGTAGTCAGTTGATTCGAAAGGTGCTGCTGCCTGCCGTCGGGCTGGGGGTCTTGTCGGCGCTTGCCGCGACACCCGCGGCCGCCGACGGTGGCCGCGGCGGGCCGACGCCCGGCTCCGGCGCCGCGGAGACCTTCCTTCAAGCGACACTCATGCCGTTGAACCATTCCGGCGCCCGCAGCACCGCTACCGCGATCCTGCGGGGCGACCAACTCACCATCTCGATCTTCAGTCGCGGGCTGGCGCCGGCTCTGCCGCACGCGCAGCACATCCATATCGGTGGCCGCCACGTCTGTCCACCGCCGAACGTGACCGGCACCGGCGTCCACGGCCACTTCCGGACCGTTGACGGCAACCCGTGGCGTGGCCCGGTCGCGGTGTCGCTGACCACGTCCGGCGACACCAGCCCGGCCAGCGAGCTGGCGGTGGCGAGGTTCCCGGTTGGGAATGCGACCTACCACCGCACGTTCACGGTCACCCCGGCGGTCGCCGCGCAGTTGCGGGCCGGTGAGGGCGTGATCGAACAGCACGGTGTCGACTTCAGCCACAACGGCCGCTACGACGGCCCCGGCCGCAGCGAGCTCAATCCGGCCCTGCCCGAGGAGGCGACCGACCCGGCGGCCTGCGGCCGGCTCGTCCCGGCGGCCGATGGCCGGCGGCACGCCCAGGTGAACTGATCGGCCGTCGTGGCGCAGGTGGGGCACCTGCGCCACGACGGGCGACCGTAACGAAGTCAGCGAACGGATGGGTTCATCAGCGTGGCATCCGGCGAGTCCGCCGGGGTCGTACGTCGGCCGCCCAGCCGCGGCGTCCAGCGGGGCCCTGGTGCACGAGCGCCAGGCCCGCGTCAGTGAGCATCGGTTGCAGACCACGCAGGATGTCGAGATAGGTCGCGCGTGCTGCGAGCGCCACGCCGGCGCGTAGTTCCGGGCGTCGGTGCGCGGCGGCGCCATGGCGCACCACGGCCAGCGCCGCCATGCTGGCCGGGCCGGGAGTGGGGTTCGGGTCTGCCGGCGGCGGAGGCTTGCCGCCGCCGAGTGCCTCGGCGAACCGCAGATACCAGTCGCACAGCTCGGTCGTCTCCACCGTGACCGCTTCCTGGGCTGCGGCCAGATCGGGCAGCGCGGCGGAGATCTCTATGGTCGAGGCGATCATGTTGACGCCGCCCCCGGCCCGCAGGATGTCGGCCGGCCAGGGCACGTCGCCGGCGTGCAGCAGCTGCGCGGTCCGGCGCAGCCGCAGCGCCCCGCCGACGACGGTCATGAGCGCGTCGACGTCGAGCCGGCCGTCAGGCTGCTCCGACAGGTACTGACGGACCGCGTCGTCGAGCAGCCGCCCGGCGCGGATGGCATCGCGGGCCGCGGCGGCCACCTGCTGATCCCGGCTGGGACGGCGGAGGGCCGCATCGTCCGGGCCCGCGGTGTCGGCGTCCTCTGTTCGGGATGCGCCGGCTGTTTGGGAGACGCCGACCCGGCTCACGAGCACACCGATGGTGTCCGCGGGGCCGTCCGGATGGCCCGACATGTCGGTATAGGCCGGGTCCAGCCAGGGCGAGGTTCGCGGCCGGGCGCTGGGCGGATCGTCATCACCGGGTGCCCGCATGACGACCAGGGCGAGGAAAGCCGCGCCCATCCGATAGGCCGCGGCGGCACGGTGCCGGATTACCGCCGCCGCTCCTCGCGGCCACAGCAGCGCTCCCACGGCCAGGCTAACCCCGAAGCCGATCATAACGTCCTGAATGCGGACCAGCCCCACCCGCCAGCCTAATGGTTCAACGATGTTGAAAAGGATGAGGATGGCAACGGTGAAGCCTGCCTGGCCCAGCGCGAAGAACGACTTCCGTCGCATGTAGCCGGCGACGAACACAGCCAGCGGCAGCAGCGGCCACGATACTACGGTGTGGGTACCGATCAGGGCGACGAACAGGCCACCCACCACAATGCCGATCCCGGTGCCCAGCAGGTCCCGCAGGATCGTCGAGCTGGTCGCCACCACGTTCGACCGCAGCACCGACAGGGTACCCAGCACGACCCAGAAGCCGTGCTGCACCTCGGTGTTCTGGGCCAGGGCGACAGCGAGGGCGAGTCCCACGGCGCCGCGGACGCTGTTGCGGAACCACACCGACCGGATGCTGGCATATCCGGCGGCCAGATCGGTGGCGGCGGCGCCTCGCCGGGTGAGCCGCCTTAGCCTGGCGGGCCAGCCACGCGGCCGCACCCAGGAGCGCAGCGCCGGTGCCGGCGCGGTCACCTGCAGCACGTTCGTCGCCAGCTCCCGGGTCCCCCGGGCCAGCCTGCGCAGCCGGAACGCCTCGGCGATCGCGAGGTCCGCCGGCGGCTGCTCCGACTCGGCGACCACGAGATCATCCATCTTCTGGGCCGATCGGGCGCTCCACCCGTCAGCGTCCGGCGCCGGCCGGCTGACTTGCCCCTCCAGGTAGTCCAGCAGGGCCGTGCGCATCCTCCGCTCAGCCCGCTCCAAACGGTCCAGGCCGAGCCTCTCGCCCGGCCGTGGACCGCGGTCGAGTCGATCGGCCGCGGCGGCGAGCGTGGCAGCGGCGGCGGTGTGGATCTCGGCAGCTTCGCGGGGGAAGCATGCCGCCGCGATCCGATTCCGGTCCGCACGCGGTTCGGCGAACGGGACCAGCCAGTTGACGTCCACGACGAGATACCCCAGCGCCGCGGTGCGCCCGCCGACACCGCTGGGCCGGTGCGCGGTCTCGGCGAACCTGCGGCGCAGGTGGAACACGTCGGTCCAGATCCGGGGGGCTTCGTCCGCTCCGGTCCCGTTTACCCCGGTCCCGTCCGCACCGGTCCCGTCCGCACCGGCCCCGTCAGACTGCGGAAAAGGCATGGTCGTCCACGCCACCCCGGCGGCCATCGACCGACACGCCTGGGCCAGCGCGGCACGCAGCCGTGTTGGGGGCCGCTCCGTCCACAGCACCATGGCCGCGGTGACGGCCACCACCATGGCGGCCCCCCAGCCGGCGAGCCGTTCCGGAATGGCGGACGCCGGGCCAGGCGTCATCACCGACAGGACGAAGGCCATCAGCGTGGCCCGTCCGGCGGCGGCGAAATACGCGTTGAGGACCCCGGAAAACAGCACGACCAGGGCGACCAGTGCGGTCACCGGCGCCGCCAGCCAAGGTGTCCGGGAGCACAACGCGCCGATGACGATGAGCGAGACGGTGATAAGCACGAACGCGACGTAGGCCAACAGCCTGGTCTTGGTCGGCCCGGTGAAGTCGATGAACTCCAGCAGGGTGTAGGCGCCGAACCAGGCGAACAGGCTCAGCCGCACGTCCCCACCAGCCAGATAGGTGACGGCCAGCAGCGTGGGGGCGATGAAGGCAACCCGGACGGCCGCCTTGAGGTTGATCAGCCCGGGGTCGTCGGGGAACGCTCTGGTGAGCCGTCCCAGCCATCCGTCCTGCATCTGCCCCTCCACCTCTGCCCTGGACCATCGCCGTACCTACTTAAACCGT
>NZ_CDWWXA010000160.1:0-9030 GCF_977971845.1 Frankia sp. CeCAU1
TTTCCAAGCGCCTCATAGTGACGCCTGATGAGACCTGTTCTGTGATATCCCTGTGGCACTGGGTAAAGACATCATGTCGTTTCGAGGGCCTCTTCCGGGCCTCTTGGGACAGGCACACGCACAGACGTGACATACCGTCCACCGGTCAGCGATGCTTGCGTAAACCCAGCTCCACGGATCTGCCCCGGACTTTCGCGGGTCCCCGCCAAGCGAAGGAGTCCGCGTATGTCGCCGCCCCCCGGAGAGCCCCGTACGCTGCTGGCGCACTGGGTCCGCACACGCGGATGGACACTCGAAGAGTTCCGCCGCCAGTACGACACGACCGCCCGGACCCTGAAGGCGAAAGCCGACACCGTCAGCGAACGCCAGGCGAAACGATGGCTCGCCGGAACCCTCGTCCACAAACCCCGCGCGTCCGCCAGCGACGTCCTCGAAGCCCTCTGCGGACACCCCATCGACGAACTGATGGCCCCAGCCGGCAACGTGAGCACGACCGCAGCAGCCGTAGCTGAGTTCGTGACCTCCCCGGGACTACAGCCACCGCAGACACCATGGGCATCCACTCATCCCGCCGCCGACATCGGACGCGAGACAGGTCGAGGGGAACCACTGCACATCGCCGCATCTTGGACGAATGCGACGGGGCCACGGTCCTCCGGGGGACATCCAGACGTCGAGGTATTCACCGCGGCCACGGACGCGGAGGAGACCCTACAGTTTCTCACCCGGGCACAGAACACACCCGCCCCGGAGATCCTGGCTCTCCTGTGGAACGAGGTCCGGCGTCTCTCCCGCTCCTACGGCGACCATCTCAGTCTGCTTGTCGACGACCTGACCGTGACGCGCAAGGCCATCTTCCGCCTACTCGACGACCCCATCGACCCCCACCAGATCCGAGACCTCCACCTACTCGGGGGCCTCGTCTGCGCGATGCTCGCCCACGCTTCCCGCGACCTCAGCCAGACGCACCGGGCACTGACCTACCAGAACGCCGCACTCATGTGCGCCGAACGCGCTGACCATCCCGGCCTACGCATCATCGTCCGCACCGAACAGGCCGCCACCGCCTATTGGATGGGCCGACCCGCCGAATCCATCCACTTCACCGCACTCGCCACCCTCGACACCGACCGCGTACGCGGCTCCATCGCCGTTCTACCGTCCGTGCAGCAGGCCCGCGCCCACGCCGCCCTCGGCGACACCGACCGGTCCCGCACCGCACTGCTGCACAGCCGTCGCATCCGCGAACGCGTCCAACCCGATGATCTCGACGAAATCGGCGGGCTCATGCGCCTGTCCCTGCCCGAACAACTCGGCATCGTCGCCGGGACCGCCGCATGGTTCCCCAACCCCGCCGAAGCCGAACAGGCAGCCGACGAAGCTCTCACCGCCTACCAGCACGCCCCCCACGCCGACCGCTCCCACAACTCCGAAGCGATCGCCCGCGCCGACCTCACCCTTGCCCGGGTTCGACTCCACGCACTCGATGCCGCCGAGGACGCCCTACGCCCCGTCCTCGGCATCCCCCCACAGCACCGGGTCCTCCCCATACGGGAGGGTGTACGCCGACTCGGCAAGGCCCTTCAAGACGATCCGATCTACCAGGCCGCCCCCGACGCCCAGGCCCTCACCGCCACCATCGACGACTTCACCCGCCACGACTAACCGAAAGCCCTACCAGGCTGACCTGTACAAACAGAACCAAAGAATGATCGTCGCCAAAGTTCTCTACTCTTTTTTGTTTTTTAAACAACGCCCCGTCCTGATCCCGGTGACACCGGGATCAGGACGGGGCGGGGTCGGTGGGGTGGATCGGTGGGGCCGGGCGAGATCAGACGAGAGCGGTGACGGCGATCGCCACGAACAGCAGAGTCAGATACGTGATCGACATGTGGAACAGGCGCATCGGCCTCGGGTCCTCGCCGTGCCGGGCCCGGCGGGCGACCCGGTGCGACTCGACCAGGAACCAGGCGCCCACCGCGACGGCGGCGACGAGGTAGACCGGGCCGGTGGAGGCGACGGGAGCGACCGCGAGCGAGGCTGCGACCATCGCGTAGGCGTAGCCCAGCATCCGCCGGGTGACGACCTGGACGGAGGCGACGACCGGCAGCATGGGGACGCCCGCCGCGGCGTAGTCGTCGCGGAACTTCATCGCCAGCGCCCAGAAGTGCGGCGGGGTCCAGAAGAAGACGACGGCGAACAGCAGCACCGCGGCCCAGCCGACGGTCCCCGTGACCGCCGACCATCCGATCAGGACGGGGAAGCAGCCGGCCGCGCCCCCGATGACGATGTTCGACGGGGTGCGGCGCTTCAGCCCGAGGGTGTAGACGAAGACGTAGAAGGCGATCGCCCCGTCCGCCAGCAGCGCGGAGGGCCAGTTGACCAGGAAACCGAAGAGCAGCGTCGAGACGATCCCGATCACGATGCCGAAGGTCAGCGCCTCCGTGGGCGTGACGGTCGCCCGCACGAGCGGACGGCGCTTCGTGCGGCCCATCATCTGATCGATGTCACGATCGACGTAACAGTTGATCGTGTTCGCGCTGCCGGCGGCGAGGGTTCCCGCCACCAGGGTCACGGCGATCAGCCAGAGCGACGGCACGCCCCGTTCGGCGAGCATCATGACCGGGACGGTGGTGATGAGCAGCAGTTCGACCACGCGCAGCTTCATCAGGGCGACATAGCCGCGGGCCTTCGCCGACACGGCCGCCCAGCCCCCGCGGGTGGCGTGCCCGGCGCCCGGGAGCCCGTCGGCGGGCGGGCCGCCGGCCTCCGGCGCCGGTACGGCCGTTGCCTCGACCGACGGTGACGTCACGGACCCGACGGTACCCAGGGCGGCGAGGGAACCGGCTGCCAGCCTGCCATCAGTGCCGCCACCGGCCGTGCCGACGGTCTCGGCGGGCGGCGACGGGAGCGGCACGTCCGCGCCACCAGGCGTGCTCTGATCACCAGAAGTGCTCTGATCACCAGGAGGGCTCTGGGCCGGGGGAAGGGTGAGCGGGGACGAGAGTACGGGCCCCGCGGTCGTTGGCTTGGAGGCGCCCGCCCGCCCCGGTCCGCGGGCGGGGACATGCCGGTGACGAAGGACGGCCTCGGTAGACAGAGCGACCTCGCGATCGGCGGGATCGACGGGCGACCCACGCGGGACGGTGCCCCGAAAGTCGGAGCGGACGGTGTTCTACGACGTGTCGGAGTCTAGCCGCCGCGGCGCTGCGTACGCGCGTCGACCGCGCCCGGACCCCCGCCGCCGTCCTGCGTCCTCTCTCACAACCGCGCCACGCGGCCCCCCGGGCGGCGGCGACCGACATGTACTGGCGTGGGGCATCGGACAGCGACGGTGGGCATGGCGCATGGACGGCGGGCATCGGGCATCGGGCATGAACCGCAGGGACCGCAGGGACCGGGATTCCACTCGTCGTGCGCGTTGTTCTCCCAACCGCCACCCGACTGTCACGGGGATCCGCAGACTGGGATCAGACTGGAAACAGACTGGGATGGAGCCGGCCCCAGAGGGTAGTGCCCTGAAGGGGGTGCGCCCATCCGAAGCGCGAGAACAGCCATGAAGCGCGAGAACAGCTTGGAGGCCTTGGAGACATGGTGAGGACGCCACCGCCCGCGGAGAGGAAGTCAGCCCGATGAGCAATCCCCTGTCCGAGCTCTCAGCCGCCGGAGTGGCGGTCTGGCTGGACGACATCAGCCGGGACCGCCTACGCACCGGCAACCTCGCCCACCTGGTCGAGAACCGCGGCGTCGTCGGCGTGACGAGCAACCCGACCATCTTCCAGAAGGCAATCAGTTCGAGCGACCTGTACGACGAGCAGCTGCACGACCTGGCGATCCGCGGCGTGGACGTCGGCGAGGCCGTCCGGGCCATCACGGCCGCCGACGTGCGCGACGCCTGCGACGTGCTGCGCGGCATCTACGACGCCAGCGGCGGCGTCGACGGCCGGGTGTCCCTGGAGGTCGATCCCCGGCTCGCCCACGAGGCCGAGCGCACGCTCGCCGAGGCGCGTGCCCTGTGGTGGCTGGTCGACCGGCCCAACCTGTTCATCAAGATTCCCGCCACCCGGGCCGGCCTCTCGGCGATCACCGAGACGCTTGCCCAGGGCATCAGCGTGAACGTGACGCTGATCTTCGGACTCGACCGGTACGACGCCGTGATCGACGCGTTCATGACCGGTCTGGAGAAGGCTCTGGCCGCGGGGCGCGACATCTCCGACCTGGCCTCGGTCGCGTCGTTCTTCGTCAGCCGGGTGGACACCGAGGTCGATCAGCGGCTGGAGAAGATCGGCACCCCGGAGGCGAGGGCGCTGCGCGGCCGGGCCGCCGTCGCCAACGCCCGGCTGGCCTTCGAGCGGTACGAGAAGGCGTTCGCCACTCCCCGCTGGGCGGCCCTGGCCGCGGCGGGCGCGAAGCCCCAACGCCCGCTGTGGGCGTCAACCTCCACCAAGGACCCGTCCCTGCCGGACACGATCTACGTCACCGAGCTGATCGCGCCCGGAACCGTCAACACGATGCCGGAGGCGACCCTGGAGGCGTTCGCCGACCACGGGTCGGTGACGGGTGAGACGATCCGCCCCCGCTACGAGGAGGCCCATGAGGTGTTCGCCCAGCTCACGGCCGTCGGAATCGATCTCGACGACGTGATCGGGACCCTGGAGAGCCAGGGCGTGCAGAAGTTCGAGGACTCGTGGACCCAGCTGTTGGACACCATCGCGGCGCACCTGGGCTCACCCAGTTCGTCCGCGTAAGGCCTGGCGCCGGCCGTGGCCGTGACGGTCGCCACGGCCATCGCCACGGCCGTGATGATCGTCTCAGCGTCGTTCAGGGACACCCGACGGTCCCTGGTGAAACAACCTCGGAGAGACCACAAGCAGAACGAAGGGGGAACGGGTGGCGCCCACGGTGAGTACCAACCCGCTGCGGGACCCACGTGACCGCAGACTGCCGCGCCTGCCGGACGCGAGCGCCCTGGTGGTGTTCGGCGCTACCGGCGACCTGGCCCGCAAGAAGCTGATCCCCGCCGTCTACGACCTGGCCCACCGCGGCCTGCTGCCGCCGGGTTTCGTCCTCCTCGGGTTCGCCCGCCGGGACTGGTCCGACGAGGACTTCGCCGAGTTCGCCCGGCAGGCCGCCGAGAAGGGCGCCCGCACACCCTTCCGCGAGGAGGTCTGGGACCGGCTGGCGGGCTCCGTGCGGTTCCTGCCGGGGTCCTTCGACGACGACGCCGCGTTCGACCGGCTCGCCCGCACGCTGGAGAGCCTGGAGCACTCCCACGGTATCCGTGGCAACGCGGCGTTCTACCTGTCGATCCCGCCGTCGGCCTTCCCGGTCGTGCTCAAGCAGATGCAGCGCACCGGGCTCTCCTCGGCCGCGGGTTCGGGCAGCTGGCGCCGGGTCGTCGTCGAGAAACCGTTCGGTCACGACCTGGAGTCGGCCCGGCAGCTCAACGCGCTCGTTGACGACGTCTTCACCCCGTCCGGGGTGTTCCGCATCGACCACTACCTGGGCAAGGAGACGGTCCAGAACCTCTTCGCGCTGCGCTTCGCCAACACTCTGTTCGAACCGATCTGGAACTCCCAGTTCGTCGACTCGGTGCAGATCACCATGGCCGAGGACGTCGGGATCGGCACCCGGGCCGGCTTCTACGACGAGACGGGCGCCGCCCGGGACGTGCTCCAGAACCACCTGTTGCAGCTGCTCGCCCTGACCGCGATGGAGGAGCCGGTCAGTTTCGGCGCGGAGACCATCCGCACCGAGAAGCTGAAGGTGCTCCGCGCGGTGTCGCTGCCCATGGACCTCAACCGCTACGCGGTAAGGGGGCAGTACGAGCAGGGCTGGCTCGCCGGGGAGCGGGTCCCGGGCTACCTCGACGAACAGGACATCCCTGCGCAGTCGCGGACGGAGACCTTCTCGGCGGTGCGCCTCGGCATCGAGACGCGCCGGTGGGCCGGGGTGCCGTTCTACCTGCGGACCGGCAAGCGGCTGCCACGGCGGGTCACCGAGGTCGCCATCTTCTTCAAAAAGGCGCCGCACCTGCCATTCGACAAGACCGCCACCACCGAGCTCGGCAACAACCAGCTGGTCATCCGGGTGCAGCCCGACGAGGGGGTCACGCTCAAGTTCGGCTCCAAGGTCCCCGGCTCGGCGATGGAGGTCCGGGACGTCGCGATGGACGTCCTGTTCGGTGAGGCGTTCACCGAGGCGCTGCCGGAGGCCTACGAACGGCTGATCCTCGACGTGCTGCTCGGCGACGCGACGCTGTTCCCGAACAACGCGGAGGTCGAGGAGTCCTGGCGGATCGTCGATCCGCTGGAGCGGCACTGGGCGGGCACCACCCCGCACCGCTACCGGGCCGGCACCTGGGGTCCGGTAGCCGCCGACGAGATGCTCGCCCACGACGGTCGCCGGTGGCGGCGGCCATGACCATGGATTAGGAGCCCCTCGTGACCACGTTGTGGGACACCACCGGTTCTGAGGTGGTCAAGGCCCTCGCCGCCGAACGACGGGCGGCCGGAGCCCTGGCCTTCGGTCTGGCGCTGACCCTCGTCGTCGTCGTTGACGAAAAGCACGTCAGCGCCGCTGAGGGCGCGGCGACGCTGGCGGCCTCGGCCCATCCGTGCCGGCTACTGATCGTCGTCCGCCGGCAGGTTGACGTGTCGCATCCCCGGCTCGACGCCGAGGTCTCGATCGGCGGTCGGCTCGGCCCGGGCGAAGCGGTCGTGATGCGGATGTCCGGCCGGTTGGCGCTGCACGCGGAATCGGTCGTGCTTCCCCTGCTCGCACCGGACGCCCCGGTGGTCACCTGGTGGCACGACGAGCCGCCGGCCCGGATCGCCTACGACCCGCTCGGCGTGTTCGCCGACCGGCGGGTCACCGACGTCACCGCCAGCCCGGATCCGCTGTCGGCGCTGTTCCAGCGGGCCGCGGACTTCGCCCCCGGCGACACGGACCTGTCCTGGACCAGGCTGTCGCCCTGGCGTACCCTGCTCGCCGCCGCCTTCGATGCGGTGGTCAGCGAGCGGCCGGACTCAGCTGTCATCACCGCAGGCCGGGCCGATCCAAGCGCCCAGCTGTTCGCCGGCTGGCTCCAGAACAGGCTCGCCGTCCCGGTGACGGTCGACGAGACGGGCGGCCGGCCCGGTATCACGGCCGTCGCCGTCGCCCTCGACGGGGACCGGCTGGCTGTCTCCCGCACCGACTCCCGCTCGGCGATGATCTCCCGCACCGGCTATCCGGACCGGGTACTGCCTCTGGCCGACCGGGGCGTCGGAGACCTGCTCGCCGAGGAGCTGCGCCGGCTCGACGACGACGCCGTCTACGCCGAGGCCCTGGGTACCTGGAGCGGCCTGCCGAACCTGACCAGACGCTCGCCGCACCGAGAGCACATCTGGCGGGACCCGATGGACCGGACCGTGGGCGCCACGGACGCCTTGGCCGCCGGCGCCGTGACGTCGGGCACCGCGACGTCGGGCACCGCCCCGATGACGAGTGCCCCGAACAACGAACGGACGGTGGGTGGCGCATGACGGCCGAGCCAGAGCTCGTCCTCCATCGTGACGCCGGGGTACTGGCCAGGGCGGCCGCGGCCCGGCTGATCACCCGGCTGGTGGACGCCCAGACGGCCCGCGGGGAGGCCTCACTCGTCCTGACCGGCGGTGGCATCGGCATCGCCCTGCTGCGGGCGGTGCGATCGAACCCGGCTCTCGACGCGGTGGACTGGGGCAAGGTCGACATCTGGTGGGGCGACGAGCGGTTCGTCACGGCAGGCTCGCCCGACCGCAACGAGCGGCAGGCGCGGGAGGCGCTGCTCGATCACGTCCCGGTGGATCCCAAACGGATCTTCCCGATGGGTCATCTGGCGGCCCCGACCGCGGGCGGTGACGTCGAGGGACGGGCCTCGGCCTCCGGCTATGCCGATCCGGAGTCCGCCGCGGCGGAGTACACCGCGCTGCTGGCCACCCGTGCCGTCGCCGGATCGGCGGTGCCGAGCTTCGACGTGGTGCTCCTCGGGCTCGGCCCGGAGGGCCATATCGCCTCGCTGTTCCCGGACTCCCCCGCGGTCGTCGCGACCGAACCGGTGGTGGCCGTGCATGACTGCCCCAAGCCACCGCCGGAACGCGTCACGCTGACCCTGCCGGCCATCCAGTCCGCCCACGAGGTCTGGGTGATCGTCGCCGGGGAGGAGAAGGCCGATGCGGTCGCGGCGTCGTTCTCCGGAGCGGGACCGATCACGATCCCGGCGACGGGAGCCGTCGGCCGCGACCGCAGCCTGTGGCTCGCCGACCGGGCCGCCGCCTCCCGGCTGCCCGGCTGGCGGTGACACGGTCCGTGGACGACCTGTCCCGTAGACCTGTCCCGTGGGCCGGGCCCACGGGACGGCACCGGCGGATCAGGTCAGGATCTTGGTCTTGCCCCGCTCGAACTCGGCCTCGCTGATGATCCCCCGGTCGCGCAGGTGCGCGAGCTTGCCGAGTTCGTCGGCGTCGCTCGTCGTCCCGGCGGCCTCCTGGAGGTAGGCGCGCCAGGCCTGTTCGTCGCGCTGCGCCGCGGCGCGGCTGCGCTCGTGCATGCTGCCACCCCGCACGATCAGGTAGGCGATCACGCCGAGCCAGGGCAGCACCAGGATCGCGACCGTCCAGGCGGCCTTCGCCCATCCGGACAGATCCTGGCTGCGGAACACATCCATGATCACCGCAAACAGCAGCCACAGCCACAGGATGAAAGCAAAAAACCACAGCATATAGAGGAAGACGCTGAGTAGCGGAAAATCGGGATCCACGGAGTACCTCCTGTCCACGCCATGGTCGGGCGGTGGCCTGGACGGGCCACCGCCGTCCCGGCGTCCTGGGCCCCGGTTCCGGCCCGGACCCGGTTTCTGACCCGGTCCGTTCATACCCGCGCCGGGCCGTCCCCCCGTCTCGCCGCCTCACCCGCCGGGGGTGGACCGCCCAGCGCGCTCACCCGCTCACCCGGCAGTCCGGTCAGCCGGCAGTCCGGTCAGGCCGGGGGCGCGGGGGACGATGGGGACAC
>NZ_CDWWXA010000161.1:0-8918 GCF_977971845.1 Frankia sp. CeCAU1
AGGGGGTCCTGGGACACGGCGGCTCCCCGCGCGCGACGAGATGCTCCTGCGCCCACACCTCCAGCTCGTGCAGCGCCGTGCGCAGCCCCTCGCCCCGCGGGGTGAGCCGATAACGCGTCGCCACCGGCGGCCCCTTGAGAACCTCACGCTCCACGAGGCCGGCCTGGACGAGTTCGGTGAGGCGGCCCGACAGCATCCGCTCGCTCACCCCCGGCACCAGCTTCGCTATCTCGGAGAACCTCGCCGGGCCGGCCATCAGCGTACTGATGATCAGACCGCTCCACCGCTTCCCCAGCAGCGCGAAGACCGGGGTCAGCGCCTGACAGCTCACGCCGTCCTCCGGCCTCGCAACCATCCGGTCATAGTAGGTGCCCGACGCATCACGGGTGCCTCGACGCAGCGCAGGTCACGGCGCAGGACAGGGTCACGGCGCAGGACAGGGTCACGGCGCAGGACAGGGTCACGGCGCAGGACAGGGTCACGGCGCAGGACAGGGTCACAGCGCGCCGGGTAGGGACGGGGGCGGCTTGCGATCGCAGATTGCGTCGGGACTGCGGGTTGCGTGGTGGTCGCGGCAGGACAGGCGCCCGACCGGCGGCCGCATCGTCCCCTCCGGCGTCGTCCCCTCCGGCGTCGTCCGGTCGGGCGTCGTCCGGTCGGGCGCCGCGCGATCCCATCCCGTGTCACCCCGTGTCGCGTTGACGGCCGTCGCGCTGGTCGGCCTGATCGGGCTGGTCGGCACCGGTTGTGACGGCTCATCGCCCGCGGCGGGTAACCGGCCGTCGGCCGGTACCGACGCGTCGGGCGGGTCCGGGAGACCCACGGAGCCGGACACGCCCGCCGGGTTCGACGTCAAGGCCGAAAACGCCCGGCCCGGCGCCGACTGCGGGCTGGCCCGGCTCGGCGAGGGCCACGCGGTCGAGGGCTGGCTGGACCGGGTCGGCGTCGACCCCGGTCAGCCCGTACGGTTGTTCGCCTCCACCACGGCGAGCCGGCTCGCCGTCTCGGTGTTCCGGATCGGCTGGTACGGCGGCCACACCTGCCGGCTCATCACCCGGCGGGAGGAGCTGCCCGGCCGGGTCCAGCCGTCGGCGGCGATGAACGCGACGACGAACACCGTGTCGGCCGCGTCGTGGGCCCCGACCATGACCTTCGACACGGCGACGTGGCCGCCGGGCGACTACCTGTTCCGCCTCGACAGCAGCAACGGATTCCAGTCGTACGTGCCGTTGACGGTGCGCAGCCCGTCCGCGCAGGGCAGGATCGTGATCCTCAACTCGGTCACCACCTGGCAGGCGTACAACGCCTGGGAGGCTACAGCCTTTACCACGGGCTGCGGGGTTTCGCCGACCGCGCCCGCGTCGTCTCGTTCGACCGGCCCTACGGCTACGGCGACGGTGCCGCGGACTTCACCGGGAACGAGGCGCCCCTGGTGACGCTGGCAGAGCGGCTCGGCCTGCCGCTCGCCTATGCCACCGACATCGACCTGCATGCCGAGCCGCGGCTGTTCGACGGTGCCCGCGCGGTGATCTCGCTGGGGCACGACGAGTACTACTCGCCGCGGATGCGGGCGACGCTGACCGCCGCCCGGGACGCCGGGGCGAACATCGCCTTCCTCGGCGCCAACGCCGTGTACCGCCGGATCCGGCTCGCGCCCACGCCCCATGGGCCCGACCGGCTGGAAACGGGCTACAAGGTCGCCAACGAGGACCCCCTGTACGGGCGGGACAACAGTCAGATCACCGCGAACTGGCCATCGCCGCCGAACGCCGACCCGGAGAGCTCGCTCACCGGCGGCATGTACCAGTGCAACCCGGTGCACGCCGACCTGGTGGTGACCAACCCCGGTCACTGGCTGCTGGCCGGCACGGGGCTGGCGGCGGGCAGCCGGATCCCGGGCATGATCGGATCCGAATATGATCGCGTCGATCTCAACCGGCCGACGCCACAGATGATCGAAGTGCTGGCCCACTCGCCGGTGGCCTGCCACGGTCAGGCCGACTACTCCGACGTCAGCTACTACACGGCGCCGTCCGGGGCCGGTGTCTTCGACGCCGGCACCAGCGCGTGGGTGTGCGCCCTGCTCGATGTCTGCGGGCCGGGCGCCCATGGGGAGCCGGTGCAGCGGTTCGTCACCCAGGTCACCACCACCCTGCTGCAGGCCTTCGCCGCGGGGCCGGCCGGGCGGGTCCACCCCGCGGCCCGGTCCGTCCCGGCCGAGGCCCGCAGCACACCTGTCACCGGCAGCGAACGCTGACCCGAAACCCCGTTGTGGCGCCGTCCGCCCGTCTGCCTGCCTGCCTGCCCACCGGCCCGTCTGCCCCATCCGCTCCGATCCAGGGCCTACTCGTCTAGAGTCACCCATCGCACGCGTAACGCCGTAGATCGTTCGCCGGACATCCGCGATGCCGGCGAACGCTGTCGAAAGTAGGTAGTGGATGTCTTCGATGATCGCCAGACCGGCGGGCCGCGCATCACGATGGGGAATCGTCCTGCTGGTGGCGCTGCTCCCGGCCGTGCTGCTCGGGGCGTGCAGCTCCTCGAACCGCGGCTCCAAGACCGTGCAGGGCGCCACGGCATCCAGCTCGACGGGCACCGACGACGACTCCGAGTACAGCGGTGCCTGCCCGACGGCCGGCAACAGCAGGGCCTTCGCCAAGACACGGTTCGCGGTGCACGCGGGCCTCGCACTCGGGGCCTTCCACCGGTACATCTACAAGCCGGCGAAGAACGGCGGCTTCCGATCCGGAGCCCCGAAACGGAAACGTACCTACGCCAAGGCCGCGGTCGCCGGCGTGTTCACCGTCCACGAACTCAAGGTCGCCAAGAAGTTCGCCCTGGCCAACCCGTCACTGTGCAACGCGGTGCAGTCAATCAGCGACAAGTTCAACACCCTCACCGGGAAGTTGAAGAACGGCACCGCGACGGATGCCGACATCAACTCCGAGGAGAACCTCTTCACCGCTTTCCAGCAGACCGCCGGACAGGCCGGTTTCGGCTTCACGGAGAAGAACGTCACGGTGCCCGGCGCCGGCTGAGTTCCGCTCCGCCTCGCCGCTCCGCGCCGCCGCCTCGCTGTTCCGCCCGGCGGGCCCTGGTGGCGACCCGCGGACGATCGGCCCGGTCCCGCCAATCCACCAATCATGCAGCGGAGTTAGATAAGCGTGACAGGATGCGATGGGGCGAGGGAACCATCGGACGTCGGGGCGCGACGGGGGAGTCATGGCCGGTGGACCGGAGTGCCGTTCGGCGACGGACCCTCCCGGCAGTGCCGCGCATCACCGGAGTGGCCGAAGTAGCTGGCCGGGCTGGCGGGGCCGGGCTGGCGGGGCCGGCCGGGCCGCGGCGGCCGCCCGCATCGCCCGGGGGCGGGGACGCGTCACATCAGGGCCCGGCCGGCCCGGGTCACGAGATGTCCAGGACCTCCAGCAGCGCCGGCAGCACCGCATCGGCGGCCCGCCTGCTCCGCCGGTGACAGGCCCGACAACCGGGATCTGATCAACTCCAGCGCGTCGTCATCACCGACCAGCCCGGAACCCTGTTCAATGTCACTGACTGGCCCGGAAAATCGCTCAGCTACCCGGCTGACGCTAGGCGCCGCCCATGAACCTCAACAGACATGCTGATGACGGAATAACAATCCATATGCCGGTTCATCGTTGGAGCGAAGTTCCGCCGCGGCAGATGGAGGCCATTGCGCTACACGGAGTCACGGCATGGCAGCAGTCGACGACGGGAGGGCCCCGGCCTCCGGGGTCCGGGGCCCTCCCCTCTCATCGCGTTATCGCGTGGGATCCCCCTCGTTGGCGTGGGACCCTCGCTCGGGTCTCGTCAGCCGAGGCTGGCGATGGCCTCGTTGAAGATCTTCGACGGACGCATGACGGCCGCGGCCTTGACGGGGTCGGGCTGGTAGTACCCCCCGATGTCGGCCGGCGAGCCCTGGACCGCGATCAGTTCGTCGACGATCGCCTTCTCCTGGTCGGCGAGCGTCTTGGCGAGACCGGCGAACGCCTCCGCGAGACGGGGGTCGCCGGTCTGCGCGGCCAGCTCCTGCGCCCAGTAGAGCGCCAGGTAGAAATGGCTGCCGCGGTTGTCGAGGCCACCCAGCCGGCGGCTGGGCGACTTGTCCTCGTTGAGGAAGGTGGCGGTCGCGCGGTCGAGGGTGTCGGCGAGCACCTGGGCACGCGCGTTGCCCGTCGTCCGCGCGAACTGCTCGAAGCTGGCCGCGAGCGCCAGGAACTCGCCCAGGCTGTCCCAGCGCAGGTAGTTCTCCCTGAGCAGCTGCTGGACGTGCTTGGGCGCGGAGCCGCCGGCGCCGGTCTCGAACAGGCCGCCACCGTTCATGAGCGGGACAATCGAGAGCATCTTGGCACTCGTGCCGAGCTCCAGGATCGGGAACAGGTCGGTCAGATAGTCACGCAGCACGTTGCCGGTGACTGAGATCGTGTTCTCGCCGCGGCGGATCCGCTCCAGTGAGAAAGCGATCGCGTCGACCGGAGCCTTGATCTCGATCCGCAGCCCGGAGGTGTCGTGCCCGGGCAGATACGCCCGGACCTTCTCGATCAGCCTCGCGTCGTGGGCGCGGTTCTCGTCGAGCCAGAACACCGCCGGGTCACCGGTGGCGCGGGCGCGCGCGACGGCGAGCTTCACCCAGTCCCGGACCGGCGCGTCCTTGGTCTGGCAGGCGCGGAAGATGTCGCCGGCGGCGACCGCCTGCTCCAGCACCACGGTGCCGGTCTGGTCGACGATCCGCACCGTGCCCGTGGTGGGGATCTCGAAGGTCTTGTCGTGGCTGCCGTACTCCTCGGCCTTCTGCGCCATCAGGCCGACGTTGGCCACCGAGCCCATCGTCGCGGGGTCGTAGGCGCCGTGCGCCCGGCAGTCGTCGATGGCGACCTGGTAGATGCCGGCGTAGCTCGAGTCGGGCAGGACCGCCAGGGTGTCCGCCTCCCGGCCGTCCGGGCCCCACATGTGGCCGGAGGTACGGATCATGGCCGGCATGGAGGCGTCGACGATGACGTCGCTGGGCACGTGCAGGTTGGTGATGCCGCGGTCGGAGTCGACCATTGCCAGGGCGGGGCCCTCGGCGAGCTCCGCGGCGAAGGAGGCCTTGATCTGCGCGCCCTCGGGCAGCGATTCCAGGCCCTTGAGGATACCGTCGAGCCCGTCGTTCGGGGACAGGCCGGCCGCGGCGAGCGTCGCGCCGTGGGTGGCGAACGTCTTCGGGAAGAAGGCCCGTACCACGTGGCCGAAGATGATCGGGTCGGAGACCTTCATCATCGTGGCCTTCAGGTGCACCGAGAACAGCACGCCCTCGGCCTTGGCCCGGGCGATCTGCGCGGTGAGGAACTCGCGCAGCGCGGCCACCCGCAGGACGGCCGCGTCCACTACCTCGCCCGCCAGCACCGGCAGGGACGGGAGCAGGACGGTGGTGCTGCCGTCGTCACCCGCAAGCTCGATGCGCAGCGTGCCGGCCGCGGCGATGATCGTGGACTTCTCGGTGGAGCGGAAGTCGTCGGCGCCCATCGTGGCGACGTTCGTCTTCGAGTCGGGTGTCCACGCGCCCATCCGGTGCGGGTGGGCCCGAGCGTAGTTCTTCACCGAGGCCGGGGCGCGGCGGTCGGAGTTGCCCTCGCGCAGCACCGGGTTGACGGCGCTGCCCTTCACCTTGTCGTAACGGGCGCGGATCTCCCCCTCCTCGTCGGTCTTCGGGTCGTCCGGGTAGTCCGGCAGCGCATAGCCCTGCTGCTGCAGCTCGACGATCGCCGCCTTCAGCTGCGGAATCGAAGCCGAGATGTTCGGCAGCTTGATGATGTTCGCCTCGGGCGTCCTGGCCAGCTCACCGAGCTCGGCGAGCGCGTCCTCGATGCGCTGGGCCTCCTCGAGATCCTCGGGGAAACTGGCGATGATCCGCCCCGCCAGGGAGATGTCGCGGCTGTCGACACTGACCCCGGCCGTCGCGGCGTACGCCTGGACCACGGGCAGGAACGAGTATGTCGCCAGGGCCGGAGCCTCGTCAGTGTATGTATAGATGATGGTCGAGTCAGTCACCGATACTCCGCTTCGCGTCTGTTTCATCTGGGTATCAAGGTATGCCCTGAACGCCCGCTCCACCGGGGTCCTCGCCGGGCCGGGGCTGTCGGCAGCGGCACCCCACCGACCAGCATGATCGCCATATCGGGTCTCCTCGCGCGCGGGGCTCGGTGACGCTCTGGACAACCCGGGCACGCGGTCGCCGGCCGGTTCCGGACAGCCCGGCTCGCCGTCCACGGGGCCAACCTAGGAGCCAACTTCGGGGCCAACCCCTCCAAACGCAACGCGACCATCTCCTCCGGACTCGCCGCGGTGGGGGCCGATGTAGCTTATTTCTTCGGCGATCGCGGCAGCCACCTCCGGATCAGTCGCCGGCCACCGGGTGCGGGTGGGACGGCGCGGGCAGGTGTCGAGAAGGTGTCGCGCAGGTGTCAGGTCCGGGCAGGTGTCAGGTCCGGGCAGGTGTCGGATCCGGGCAGATGTCAGCTGCTGCCACCCGCGGTGGCGGACACGACGCGGAGCAGGACGGTCAGGCGGTCCCAGGCGACGAGGGTGGCATCGTCACGCTCCTGGGTGGGCGGTGCCGCGGCGAGAAGCTGCACGGTTTTCACCGCCGCATACAGGTACAGCGGTCGGGGCCGCCAGGCGATCAGCTGCGGGTACGTCTCGTCCAGCGCCCGGTGGACGAGGTACCGGGCCGGGGCGTCAGGTCGATGCTGCCCGGAATCCAGCTGGTGGAGGATGGCGGCGGCAGCATCGACCTCGTCCGCGTCCGGTATCCAGGCGTAGGTCCGCAGGGCGGTCTCCGCTTCGTTGAGCGCCTCGCCCGCGGCTGCTATCGGGTCTCCGTCGCCGTGGGGCACGGGCGGCGGGGCCCAGTCATCGTCGTCGTCGGTCATAGAACCACCGTCCCTCACCGCGGGCGTCCCGGGCTGGCGACTGACGTCCTCCCCGCCCTGAAAGGTGGGCATCCCGACTCCTACGCATCCACCAAAGGGGGCGTGGTGGTGAGGTTCGCGGTTCGTCGGCACAGCCGATGCCATGCCTCCCCGCGCGTTCACCGCACGTCCTGCGGCAATATTCTGGGCGGCGCGTTGATGTCGGCGTTGCGCCGAAACCCGCAGGCGACACCTGCGAAGATGACGACACCCGCGACGCATCACCGGCCGTCGACCAGCGCGTAGGACTCATCTATCCACGCCGGTGCCCCAACCGCCCCCAGGAAAGTTGATGTGATGGACGACAACACGACCGCGCAACATCGCAAAGCGGTGATATTCCGTGAGCTACACGAGCAGGCCAGTCCGTTTGTCATGGCAAATGCCTGGGACGCCGGAACCGCGCGCCTGCTGACGCAGGCCGGCTTTGTCGCCGTCGGAACCACAAGTGCCGGGCTGGCCTTCAGCCACGGTGTGGCCGACGGCGCGAACCTGATCGACCGCACGCTGACTTTTGCCAACGTCCGTGCGATCGCCGCCGCAACCCCGCTACCGGTCTCCGCCGACCTCGAGAGCTGCTTCGCGCAGACACCCAGGGACGTCGAGAAGACCGTTCTGCTGGCCGCCGAGGCTGGAGCCGTCGGGGGGTCCATCGAGGACGCCACCGGCATACCGCAGGCACCGATCCTGGCCCTGGATGACGCCGTCGCACGAGTCGGCCACGCGGTCGCCGCCGCGCGAAGCCTGCCCTTACCCTTCGTCATCACGGCACGCGCCGAAAACTTTCTCTACGGCCACCCCGATCTCGAAGATACGATACGCCGCCTTCAGGCGTACGCGGCGGCCGGCGCCGATGTGCTTTACGCCCCGGGCCTGCTGGACCCGGACTCCATCCGCGAGGTCTGTAAGCGGGTCCAGGGCCCGGTGAACGTCCTGGTGGGCCCGCCCCCGTTCCCGTCGGTGACCGAACTGGGCCTGCTCGGTGTCCGCCGCATCAGTTTCGGCTCCCTCCTGCCGCGTATCGCTCTCGCGGCCGTGCTGCGCGCGGCCCGGGAGATCCACGAAGAAGGTACGTTCTCATGCGCCGCCGAGGCGACACCCTATGCGCAGGCCAATCAGATGATGTCCTCGGAGGTGCGGTAGCGCGGGCGGAGGCTGCCGCTCTTCACGGCCGTACGGGTCCGGCGACAAGACCGCCGGACCGTGCCGGCAGCACCACCGTCAGCGGTCCCCGGCCCATCGGCGGTCCGCTTCGTCCCATTCCTCGTTGCGCCTGTCCAACCCCTGCCGCCAGTTCTCGGCGTCCGAGGCACTGCCGTAGGGACCCAGGCGCCGATGACCGGGCGCATCCGGCGGGTTCTCCGCGCGTCCGTGGTCGAGACACCACCACCACCCGGACGGGTTCCAGACCGAACTGTCCACGGACCCGGACCCGGACCCGGAACGGGCCCGGCGGCGCGCCGCCATCCCTCGTAGCCATGTCCACACAGCCATCTCCTACCCGGGTCACGCCCGCCCGATCCCCACGCGGCGATATCGTTCCGGCCGAGCCGGACTCACCCGACACGTCGACCGGCTCACCATTGACGCGAGCGCGCCGGTACGGCGCACTCAACGTGACTGCGCGGCGCACGCGACTTCCCTCATGTTTTGCGACCAGAACCGTGGCTGAGGTAGGGGTCAGACTTCTACCCTCAGTGCCCTCTCTGTCATCCTATGTGGCGGATAGCCCGTCGGCGGAGGTGATGGCTGCGGGGGAAATTAGGCGCAAGAGTCGCTGTCGAAAACCCGCAACAATGTGGCCCCGAAGCCACGAACAGGCGGGCAACCTCGACCCGACCGGACAGGCGAGCGGCCACTTTTTGTCAGTCAAGTCTTGATGGAAATAACAATTTCCCCAATAGTGGATCATGGCCGTTATCGTTACAGCCGAAGGGAAGGCCGTGG
>NZ_CDWWXA010000162.1:0-8901 GCF_977971845.1 Frankia sp. CeCAU1
ACTCTCGCGTTCGGTGGCCTGCTTCTCTTCGGCGGGCGCGCCGGCGACATCCTGGGTCGTCGGCGGGTCTTCCTGGGCGGTGTGCTGCTGTTCACCGTGGCCTCGCTGATCGGCGGCCTGGCCAACAGCAACGAGCTGCTGCTGGCCGCCCGGGCCGCACAGGGCGCCGACGCCGCCTTCGCGGCTCCAGGAACGCTGGCCCTCATCGCGACCACCTTCGAGGAGGGGCCCGCCCGGACCCGGGCGCTCGGCGTCTACGGCGCGGTCTCCGGCTCGGGCGCGGCCATCGGCCTGGTGCTCGGCGGCGTGCTGACCGACTGGCTTTCCTGGCGCTGGGTGATGTTCGTCAACGTCCCCTTCGGTGTCCTCATCCTGCTCCTGGTCCCCGTCTACGTC
This sequence comes from Frankia sp. CeCAU1, assembly GCF_977971845.1. Lineage (NCBI taxonomy): Bacteria > Bacillati > Actinomycetota > Actinomycetes > Frankiales > Frankiaceae > Frankia > Frankia sp. CeCAU1. The sequence goes on from NZ_CDWWXA010000162.1 coordinate 397, forward strand.
GCGGAGACCCCCCGCGCCCGCGCACGCTTCGACCTCATCGGCGCGTTGGCCTCCACCATCGGCATGGTCCTGCTGGTGTACGGCTTCATCCGCGCCGCCGCGGACGGCTGGGGCGACAGTCTGGCGCTGGGTGCCTTCGCGGTGGCCGTGGTGCTGCTGGCCGGTTTCGTGGTGTGGGAGCGGCGGGCTCGTCAGCCCATCCGGCCGCTGAGCTTGTTCGCCAACCGAGACCGCTCCATCATGTTCGTCGGCATGCTGCTGCTGTCCGGCACGCTGACCGGCATGTTCTTCTTCCTGACCCAGTTCGTCCAGGAGGTGCTCGACTTCAGCCCGCTGCGGGCCGGATTCGCCTTCGTGCCCGTCGCGATCTCCCTGATGGTCGCTGCCGGCGTCGTGACCAAGCAGCTCGCCACGGTGGGGCCGAAGACATTCATGCTCGCCGGTATCGTCCTGGTCGGGGCCGGAATGGCCTGGCTGGCCCAGATCAGCGCCGACAGCGGCTATGCCGGCGGGCTGCTCGGTCCGATGGTGTTGTTCGGCGTCGGCGTCGGCTTCTTCACCGTCCCACTGACTGTGGTCGTCGTTTCCGGCGTGCCGCCGCACGAGTCGGGCGCCGCCTCCAGCGCACTCAACGCCATGCAGCAGGTCGGCGGTTCCCTGGGCCTAGCGGTGCTGGTCACCATCTTCGTCAACGCCTCCCGCGATGCCGCCAGTGACCCGCCGGCCGGGCTCAACCCACAGGGCATCGCCGACTACGCACTCGCTGAGGGCAACTCCATCGCGTTCTGGGCGGCGACCGTCCTGGCCGTCCTGACCTTCCTCGCCGTGCTGCTGGTACGGGCCGCGCCCGCCGGGCCGCCGCCGACGGCGTCCGTCCCGGGGCCGGACGCCGACGGCGCGGGTACCGAAGCCGGCGTCGATGGCCAGGCGGTTTCATCCGCTCCGGCTTCGGCGGTTCCGCCCGCGGCCTCCCGGTAACGACCGCGCCCCATCCACGAAAGTCGGACGGCCCCCGCTCGATGCGGGGGCCGTCCGTCGTGCTGGGGCGAGGCGCCGGCTACACCGCCGGTGGCCCGACCAGGGCCGGGCTGCCGAGCCAGGTGGTGAGGGCGTCACGCAGCTGGGGGTCGGCGCGGTCATGGCCTGCATAGGCGATGTGGCCATCGGGACGGATGAGCAGGATGGTCGCGTCGAGCCCGGGGACAGGCTGGGCGGAGACGGCGCGCAGACGGTCCTGCCAGGCGGCGGTGTCGGGCGCGGGGGTGGCGGGGTCGAGGTGAAGCAGCACGCTCCTGCCCTCGTGCAGGGTCTCGGCGATGCTCGCCGGGCCCCCGTCCGTCACCAGCGGCGCGTCCAGAACCGGCGAGCCGACGAGCGAGGTCGACCCGCCCGCCTCCGGCGGTGTCGGATACCGCGTGTCCAGACCGCTGACGGCGGCCGCGAGGTAGGCGTTCACGCTGCCCAGCCCCAGTAGCTCGCCGAACAGCTCGCGCAGCGGGCCCACCCGCTCGGGCGGGTACATCAGCGCCAGCTGCGCCTGGGTGACCGCGCGGATCCGGTGGCCCACCGGGTGCCGTTCGTCGTGGTAGCTGTCCAGCAGGCCGTCCGGCGCCCAGCCCCGCACCGCGGCGGCCAGCTTCCACCCCAGGTTCACCGCGTCCTGCAGCGCCGCGTTCAGCGCCAGCCCGCCCAGCGGGTAGTGCAGGTGCGCCGCGTCGCCGGCCAGGAACACCCGGCCGAGGCGGTACTGCCCCGCAAGCCGGGTGGCGTTGCCGAACCGCGACCGCCACTGAGGTGGTTCCCTTTCTACTACACAGGTGTCCGAGAAACGGGGCTCACCTCAATCCCCCGGCGGACATCGCGGCCCCGGGAACCGACCGATAGTCGGCGAACACGGTGGGCCGGTCAGGTGGCCGGTCAGGTGGCCGAGGTCTGCGCGAGCAGCCCCTCGAGCGCCGGGCCCACGATCCGCTTGAACATCCGTCGGGTCCGGGTCCGGTCCAGCATGCCGACCTCCAGGTTGGCGGCCGCGAGGACCCGCTCGCCGTTCTGCGGCAGGCCCGGGGGCACCCCGACGGTCAGGGCCTGCACCGCGACGCGCAGCGCCTCGGCGAGCGGCTGGCCGTCCCGGTGATGCTCCTTCAGCGACGTCGTGACCTGCTCGGAGGCGCCACCGATCGCGACGAAACCCCGCTCGTCGGCGATCGACCCGTCATAGGTCAGCCGGTAGATCTGGTCGTCGGCGATCGAGGTGCCGACCTCGGCGACGACGATCTCGACCTCGTAGGGCTTGACGCTCTCGCTGAAGATCGCACCGAGGGTCTGCGCGTAGGCGTTGGCGAGCGCGCGGCTGGTCACGTCACGCCGGTCGTACATGTAGCCACGCGAGTCCATGAGGCGGATGCCCGCCGTCCGCAGGTTCTCGAACTCGTTGTACTTGCCGACCGCGGCGAACGCGATGCGGTCGTAGATCTCACTGATCTTGTGCAGGGTCGCCGACGGATTCTCGGCGACGAACAGGATCCCGTTCTCGTAGGTGAGGACGACGACGCTGCGACCCCGCGCGATGCCCTTGCGCGCGTACTCGGACTTGTCGCGGACCTGCTGTTCGGGGCTCGCGTATCCGAACGGCATGGTCACGTCAGCCTCCCGAGTTCGTCGAACGGTCCGCGATGATGGCCGTCACCACCGGTTCTATCTCATCGTCGGCATAGCGACGGTAGCCGTCCGCCGTCACGACCGCGACGATCGGGTACAGCTTGCGGACTACGTCCGGCCCGCCGGTCGCCGAGTCGTCGTCGGCGGCGTCGTAGAGGGCCTCGACGCTGATCCGGACGGCGTCGTCCTGGCTGAGATCGGACCGGAACCGCTTCTTCAGCGAACCCTTCGCGAACACCGAGCCCGAACCGATCGACTCGTACGTGCGTTCCTCCGACTTCGCCGCCGCAATGTCGTAGGAGAAGATCCGCCCTTTGCCCGTGTCGAGGTCGTACCCGGCGAACAGCGGGACGACGGCGAGGCCCTGCAGGGCCATCGGCAGGTTCCCCTTGACCATGGCCGCCAGCCGATTGGCCTTCGCGTCCAGGCTCAGTGTCGACCCCTCGATCTTCTCGTAGTGCTCCAGCTCCACCTGGAACAGCCGGATCAGCTCGGCGCCGACCCCGGCGGTGCCGGCATACCCCACACAGGAGTAGTCGTCGGCGTGATGGACCTTCTCGGCGTCCCGCTGAGCGATCATGTGCCCCTGTGTCGCGCGCCGGTCACCGGCCATGATCACGCCACCGGGAAACGCCACCGCCACGATCGTCGTGCCGTGCGCCACCTCGGTGACCGGCCCCGGCAGGCCACTCCGGGCCCCCGGCAGCAGGTGCGGCGCCGACCGCGACAGGAAATCGGCGAACGACGATGTTCCCGGCGTCATGAACACAGCCGGTAGGCGCCCGGCGGCCCCCAATGGATCAGCCACGCATCCCCCTTCCGATAGTCGGTCACGTGGGCCGCGCGCCCGGGGCGTCCCCGAGGCTCCCGGCCCGACGTTACAGATGAAGCACAACATAGGGCTATCGCCCCCGAAGCTGGCGGGCAGGCCGGTCGAACGGGTCGGCCGGGAAGGCGGTCACGGCCGCGCGTGCGGCCCGCCGACCTGCACCGGGGCACGCGGGCGGTGCGGCGCCGGACCCCCGCGGAACGCGGCCTCACCCGGCGGCGTCGACCCCGCCAGAGCTACCACCGCCGGGCGTCATCCACGGCGCCCGATACCGCCGGCTACCAGACCGCCGGCTACCAGACGGCCGCTACTGGCCGCCCTTCTGGACATAGCCCTTCACGAACTCCTCGGCGTTCTCCTCCAGGACGTCGTCGATCTCATCGAGCAGGGAATCGACGTCCTCGGACAGCTTCTCGTGCCGCTCCTTGAGGTCGGAGGCACTCGTGTCCTCGGTCGCGACGTCGTCGATCTCCTCCGCCCGACGGTCCGCGCGTTGCTGCCCGCCGCCGCTGTCCCTGGTGGCCATGAAGCCCTCCTTCGATCGCCTGGCGCGACACTATCCCGCCCCACCGACACCATCCGTTCGATCGGTGAGAGGTCCACTCCATCACGAACCGGCCGCTACGTCGCGACGTCCGCCCAGGGCGCAACGTGAACCTCCTGCCAGGGATCGGCGCCGGCTCTCCCGACCGGGATCGGCGCCGGCTTTCAGCGGCCGGCGAGCGCGTCCACCAGATCACTCGCCGTGGGGCAGCGGGTGAGCAGCTCGCCCACGTGCGCCTTCGTGCCGCGCAGCGGCTCCAGCGTCGGCACCCGCTGCAACGAGTCCCGACCGATGTCGAAGATGACCGAGTCCCAGGACGCAGCGGCGACCTGCTGCGGGTAGAGCGCGAGGCAGCGGCCCCGGAAGAAGGCGCGGGTGTCCTCAGGAGGCTCGGTCATCGCCCGGGTGACCTCCTCCTCGCTGACGACGAGATCGAACCGGCCCCGGGCCACCAGGCGGTTGTAGAGGCCCTTGTCCGGACGGACGTCGTGGTACTGCAGGTCGACGAGCTCCAGCCGCGGCGAGTCCCAGGCCAGGCCGTCCCGCGACCGGTAGCCCTCCAGGATCGACAGCTTCGCGACCCAGTCAAGCTCGCGGACGCAGCTCATCGGGTCGACCTCGAGGCGGCCGAGGATCGACTCCCAGCGGGAGAGCACGTCGGCGGTCTGGCTGTCGACGTCGGCACCGAACCGGTCCTCGACGTACTTGCGGGCCTGCTCGAAGTACTCCATCTGCAGCTGCACCGCGGTCATCCGACGACCGTCGCGCAGAGTAACCAGATGCTTGAGGGAGGGATCGTGCGAGATCGCCCGCAGCGCCGCCACGGGCCCGTCCACCGACAGGTCCGCGGTGAACCAGCCGTCCTCGATCATCGAGAGGACCAGGGAGGTCGTTCCCACCTTCAGGTAGGTGGCGACCTCGCTCATGTTCGCGTCGCCGATGATGACGTGCAGCCTGCGGTACTTCTCCGGGTCGGCGTGCGGCTCGTCCCGGGTGTTGATGATGGGCCGCTTCAGCGTGGTCTCGAGCCCCACCTCGACCTCAAAGAAGTCGGCCCGCTGGCTGATCTGGAACCCCGGCTCCCGGCCGTCGACGCCGATCCCGACCCGCCCGGCCCCGCAGACGACCTGACGGGAGACGAAGAACGGGGTGAGGTTACGGACGATCTCCCCGAAGGGCGTCGACCGTGCCATCAGGTAGTTCTCATGGCATCCGTACGAGACGCCCTTGTTGTCGGTGTTGTTCTTGTAGAGGTAGACCGGCTTGGAGCCGGGCACGGACAACGCCCGGCGGGCGGCCTCGGCCATCACCCGCTCCCCGGCCTTGTCCCACAGCACGGCGTCGCGAGGGTTGGTGACCTCGGGCGAGGAGAACTCCGGGTGCGCATGATCGACGTAGAGCCGCGCCCCGCTGGTCAGGATGACGTTGGCCAAGCCGAGATCGTCCTCGTTGGCCGGGGCGCTCGGATCGACCGCCGGCTCGCGGGGCAGTTCGAAGCCCCGGGCGTCGCGCAGCGGTGACTCCTCCTCGAAGTCCCATCGGGCGCGGCTGCCCGGCGCCGACGTTCGACTGGCATACGAGTTCACCACCAACGACGAAGCCGACATCTGATTGGTGTTCGGCTGACCGGGCACCGATACGCCGTACTCGGTCTCGATCCCCATGATCCGACGCGCGCTCACTCTGCAAGCGTAGGTGCTACACGGGCGGTCGGTTAGCCGGACGTCTGCCTTGTTTGCTCTGGGCCGCTCGGGATGACACGTCCGCAGCCACGCCTATCGTCAGAATTCGGTGGCGACACGGTAGTCCGACCGACCGGCGTCCACCGCGGATGCGGGCGGGAGGATACACCCAGGGGTGCCAGTGCCGCGATGCCCAACGCAACGCCGCGATGCCACCCAGAGCACCGCCACCCAGAGCACCGCCGTGACCCCGGGGCCGAGTGACCCCGGGGTCACGGCGGTGGCACGTGTCCCGCCGTTGGGCGGGACACGGGACCCGAGCCCCTTACAGATACCAGCCGTTACAGGTAATACTGCGGCCGTTACAGGTACTGGCCGGTGTTCGCGATCGTGTCGATCGAACGGCCGGCCTCGGTACCCTTCGTTCCGGTGACGAGCGTGCGGATGTAGACGATCCGCTCGCCCTTCTTCCCGGAGATCCGGGCCCAGTCGTCCGGGTTGGTCGTGTTCGGGAGGTCCTCGTTCTCCTTGAACTCGTCCATGCAGGCTGCGAGCAGGTACTGCATGCGCAGCCCCTTCTGCCCGCCCTCGATGTGCTCCTTGACCGCCATCTTCTTGGCCCGGGCGACGATGTTCTCGATCATCGCGCCGGAGTTGAAGTCCTTGAAGTACAGGACCTCCTTGTCGCCGTTGGCGTAGGTCACCTCGAGGAAACGGTTCTCCTCGCTCTCCGCGTACATCCGCTCGACCACGCGCTGGATCATGGCCTGAACGGTCGCCTCCCGGTTACCGCCGAACTCGGCCAGGTCATCCGGGTAGAGCGGCAGCTCCGGCACGACGTACTTGGCGAAGATGTCCCGAGCCGCCTCGGCATCGGGCCGCTCCACCTTGATCTTCACGTCGAGCCGACCCGGCCGCAGGATCGCCGGATCAATCATGTCCTCGCGGTTGGACGCGCCGATCACGATGACGTTCTCGAGCTGCTCGACGCCGTCGATCTCGCTGAGCAGCTGCGGGACGATCGTGTTCTCCACGTCCGAGGACACCCCCGAGCCACGGGTCCGGAAGATCGAGTCCATCTCGTCGAAGAACACGATCACCGGCATTCCCTCGGACGCCTTCTCACGCGCCCGCTGGAACACCAGCCGGATCTGCCGCTCGGTCTCGCCGACGAACTTGTTGAGCAGCTCGGGACCCTTGATATTCAGGAAGAACGCCCGACCGGTGCCCTGGCCGCCGGTCTTCGCCTCGACCTTCTTGGCCAGCGAATTGGCGACCGCCTTGGCGATCAGCGTCTTGCCGCAGCCGGGCGGGCCGTAGAGCAGCACACCCTTCGGTGGCTTGAGCTGATGCTCCCGGTAGAGCTCCTTGTACAGGAACGGCAGCTCGACCGAGTCCCGGATCGACTCGATCTGGCTCTTCAGGCCGCCGATCTGTTCGTAACCGATGTCGGGAACCTCTTCGAGGACGAGCTCCTCGACCTCGGACTTGGGAATCCGCTCGAAGGCGTAGCCGGAACGGGACTCGATCAACAACGAGTCCCCGGACCGGATCGGTCCATCGAGAAGCGGCTGGGCCAGCATGACCACCCGCTCCTCGTCGGTGTGACCGAGCACCAGCGCCCGGTCCCCGCCCTCGAGGACCTCTTTGAGTAGGACGATCTCACCCTGCCGCTCGAACGCGCGCGTCTCGACCACGTTCAGCGCCTCGTTGAGCATGACCTCCTGGCCGGGCAAGAGATCACTGATGTTGACGCTCGGCGACACGGTCACCCGGAGCTTTCTGCCCTGAGTGAACACGTCGACGGTGCCGTCGTCGTAGGAGGAGACGAAGATCCCGTAGCCGCTGGGCGGCTGCGCGAGCCTGTCGACCTCCTCCTTCAGGGTGACGATCTGGTCTCGCGCCTCGCGGAGAGTCGCGACGAGCCTGTCGTTCTGTCCCGTGACAGCCGACAACTCCGCCTGGATCTCCGCGAGCCGTTCCTCCAGCACCCTGAGCTGCCTGGGCGATTCGGACAACTTACGCCGCAGCATGGCCACTTCCTCTTCCAGGAAGGCGACCTGCGTCGTGAGCTCGTGTGTTTCCTTCTCGTACGCCGACCGCCGTGATTCGGCATCACCTGGACGACCCGTGCTCCTATCGGAGCCAGAGCCCGAACGGGGACCGGACACTGCGCCTCCACCTCCCCCGTGCTGACCGGGACGCACCCACACTACCGTTGTGACCGCCGCTGGCAGGCCGGTCGGGCAAGGACGATCCAGCTTTGCCGTAAACAGCGGGTTACGGTGCCATGCTGACAGAAGATCGGAGCCCTGTGGCAACTCCAGCGAAGCCGGGCGTTTCGGCAGACCTGCGGGTGCGGGTCGACCAGGATGCCTGCACCGGCGACGGTCTGTGCGCGCAACTCGCTCCCGCCGTCTTCGAGTTCGACGTCGACGGTCTGGCCTACGTCAAGGACAGCGCGGGCGAGCTGCAGACGCAGCCCGGCGCCTACGTCCCGGTGCCGCTGCCGCTCGTCGACGCGGTGGTCGACGCGGCCGACGAGTGTCCGGGGACGTGCATCTACGTGGAACGCCCCGACGGCACGCTGGAGGCCGGCGGGCCCGTCGGCTGACGATGGGCCCGCCCGGCCGGCACACTCGCGACCACGGCCTGCCCCATGGGACCACATGGGAATGGCCTGCCCCATGGGACCCCATGGGATACGTCACATCGGCTGGATCGTCGCCGACCCTGGGTCGGCGTCCCGGGGCCGCTCGGTCTCGGACCTGGGCTCGGGGGCGGTCCCGGGG
>NZ_CDWWXA010000163.1:0-8204 GCF_977971845.1 Frankia sp. CeCAU1
AGGCGGCTCGTCCGTGTCGGCACCGGCCCGGGGACAGGTGGTTCATCGACGAGACCTACGTGAAGGTCGCGGACCGGTGGACGTACCTGTACCGGGCGGTTGACCAGCACGGGCAGGTCATCGACGTCCTGGCCAGCGCACGGCGCGACCAGGCTGCGGCACGCCGGTTCTTCACCGCGGCGCTGTCTCACGGCCGCCGGCCGGTCGAGGTCACCACCGACAAGGCCGCCGTTTACCCGCGGATCCTCGACAAGCTGGTACCCGAAGCCTGTCACGTGAATGTCGCGCAGGAGAACAACCGGATCGAATCCGATCACAGCCGGTTGAAAGCCGGGCTCCGCCCGATGCGCGGACTGAAACGGCTGCGCTCCGCCCAGACGATCAGCGCAGGTCATGCCTTCGTCCAGAACATCCGCCGCGGCCACTACGAACTCGGGACCGACACCGACCCGCACGCACGGCTGACAGCCGCGTTCACCGAGCTCACCCTCGCCATCTGATCACACACTCGACAGGGTCAACCATGCCCCGCCTTCCCCCAACGCAACAGACCCTCATAGCGCACTCCCAGGATGTCAGGGGCTCCCTGACACCCTGGGTTGTCAGGGAGCCCCTGACAACCGCCAGGCGCGTTCGCGTACCGGAAGCTCTCGTCGCGTCGTTACTGAGACACGCTCCTAGCATCGGGCCGCCCACCGGCTGGTCCGTCGGCGGAGGTTCGCGGACGCCCGATATGATGTGGGCTGCCCGTTCCGCTGCGTGCCCGAGGCGTCGCCGGGCGCTGGCCGTCACGCGCGGGACCGGGTAGCCGTCGTGCAGTCTGCTCGTGTCCGCATGGAGGAGCCCCGTGAGCACCCGGGTCGAGACGCTGGAGTTTCAGGCCGAGGCGCGTCAGCTTCTGCAGCTGATGGTCCATTCGATCTACTCGAACAAGGACATCTTCCTGCGGGAGCTGATCTCCAACGCGTCCGATGCCCTGGACAAGCTGCGCATCGCGTCGTTGGTCAAGGACGGCCCGCGGGTCGACAGCGCCGACCTGCGCATCGAGATCGAGGCCGACGTCAACGCTCGCACCCTGACCGTCCGCGACAACGGCATCGGGATGTCCCGCGACGAGGTCGTCGGGCTCATCGGCACCATCGCGAAGTCCGGCACGGCCGAGCTGCTGCGCAAGCTGCGGGAATCCGAGGACGGCGCGGCGTCATCCGATCTGATCGGGCAGTTCGGCGTCGGCTTCTACTCCACTTTCATGGTGGCCGACAAGGTCACCCTGCTGACTGGGAAGGCCGGTGAGAGCGGCGGCACCCGGTGGGAGTCCGACGGCGCGGGCACCTACGTCATCGAGACGGTGGACGACGCGCCGCGGGGAACCGCGGTCACGGTCCACCTGAAGCCCGAGGACAGCGAGGACCGTCTCTACGACTACACCGACGAGAACAAGATCCGGGAGATCGTCAAGCGGTACTCCGACTTCATCGCCTGGCCCATCCGGCTGGTGTCGGCCCCTGCCGCGAAGGACCAAGACTCGAACGACGACGGGACAGCCGAGTCCGGCGCCGGCGCCGAGAATGCCGGCGACCGGCCACTCAACTCGATGAAGGCGCTGTGGGCCCGGCCGCAGAGCGAGGTCGACAAGGCCGAGTACGACCAGTTCTACCAGCACCTCAGCCACGACTGGACCGGCCCGCTCGAGGTCATCCACATGAAGGGCGAGGGGACGTTCGAGTACGAGGCCCTGTTGTTCATCCCGTCGCGAGCGCCGCTCGACCTGTTTACCCGGGATGCACGCCGCGGCGTCCAGCTGTACGTGAAGCGCGTGTTCATCATGGATGACTGTGCGGAGCTCCTGCCGAACTATCTGCGCTTCGTCCGGGGCGTCGTCGACACGCACGACCTGTCGCTCAACATCTCCCGAGAGATCCTCCAGCAGGACCGCCGGATCCAACTTGTGCGGCGCCGGCTGGTCAAGAAGGTACTGGCCTCCATCAGGGCTCTTCAGGAGAACGACGCCGAGCGCTACCGCACGCTGTGGAAGGAGTTCGGCGCCGCCCTCAAGGAGGGCCTCCTCGAGGATGCCGACAACCAGGATGCGATCCTCGGCCTCGTCTCGGTGGACTCGACGCACGACGCCGATCGGCCGACCACGCTGCGCGAGTACATCGAGCGCATGAAGGACGCCCAGAACGAGATCTACTACCTGACCGGCGATTCGCGCGGAATGATCGAGAACTCGCCGCACATAGAGGCGTTCCGGGCCAAGGGCTACGAGGTCCTGATCCTGACCGACCCGGTTGACGAGGTCTGGGTCGAACGGGTGGCGGAGTTCGACGGCAAGCCGCTGAAGTCGATCGCGAAGGGCGAAGTCGACCTCGACACCGACGACGAGAAGAAGAGCAGCGAGGCCGAGCGGGAACAGCTGCGCAAGGACTTCGCCGCCCTACTGCCCTGGCTGGCGGCCAAGCTTGAGGACGAGGTCAAGGAGGTCCGGCTGTCCAGCCGCCTCACCACGTCGCCGGCCTGCCTCGTCGGCGACACGTTCGACATGACGCCCGCGCTGGAGAAGATGTACCGGGCGATGGGGCACGAGATGCCACGCCCCAAGCGCATCCTCGAACTCAACCCGACGCACGCGCTGGTCATGGGCCTGCACGCCGCACACGAACGGGACGCGGATTCCGCCGCTCTCGGCGACACCGCGGAGCTGCTGTACGGCATGGCGCTGCTCGCCGAAGGCGGAGAACTGCGCGATCCCGCGCGATTCACCCGCCTCCTCGCCGAACGCCTGGCGGAGGCGCTGTAGCGGCCGCCAACCGAGCGGGCCGTGTTTGTGCCGCGCGACGTGTTCGACCTCGAGTGCGCCGAAGTGGCGCAGGCTGTCGACAAGAATTCTGCCGCGGTCCGCCAGCATGCAGGCGACCGCACGCCGTAATGAGATTTGAACTCACTGTGAGGCGATCGCCCTGGCCGCGGGGCCGCGCCAAGTGCTGCGGGAAAATCCGAGCGCGACCCGTCAGCGACACCGGCGGGCGTTGAGCCGGGCGGCCTGGCGCGTCAGGTAATCGCGCTCGGCGAGGTTGGGTGCCTTGTGGGCCGCCTCGGCGTACAGCCGTGCCGCCGTCGCCAGGTCGCCGTCGCGCTCGTGGAGGTACGCCGCCACCGCGGCGTGGCGGGGCAGTGAGTCGTTCAGCGCCGCGAGCGCCGCCAGCCCGGCGCGCGGTCCGTCGGCCTCGCCGACAGCCACTGCGCGGTTGAGCCGGACGACCGGGCTGTCGGTCAGGCGCGCGAGCTCGTCGTACCACTCGACGATCTGCACCCAGTCAGTCTCCTCGGCGGTGGGCGCGTCAGCGTGGAGTGCCGCGATGGCAGCCTGGGCCTGGAACTCGCCCAGCCGGTCGCGGGCGAGGGCCGCCTGCAGGATCTTGACGCCCTCGGCGATCAGCTCAGTGTCCCACCGGCTGCGGTCCTGCTCGGCGAGCGGCACCAGGCTGCCGTTGGGCGCGGTCCGGGTGACGCGCCGGGCGTGGTGGAGCAGCATGAGGGCGAGCAGCCCCGCCACTTCGGGATGGTCGACCGCGGCCGCGAGCTGCCGGGTGAGCCGGATGGACTCGGCGGCAAGGTCGACGTCGCCGGAGTAGCCCTCGTTGAAGACCAAGTAGAGGACGCGCAGCACGGTGGCGACGTCGCCGGGCTGGCCGAACCGCACGCCGGAGATGGTGCGCTTGGCACGGCTGATGCGCTGCGCCATGGTCGCCTCGGGCACCAGGTAGGCCTGGGCGATCTGGCGGGTGGTCAGCCCGCCGACGGCGCGCAGTGTGAGCGCGACCGCGGACGACGGCGTCAGCGACGGGTGGGCGCACAGGAAGTAGAGCTGGAGCGTGTCGTCCACCGCGGGCGCGGGCCCGGGCGCCGGCTCCTCGTTGACGAGGTCCTCACGCCGGCGGCGGGCGGCGTCCGCCCGGGTCGCGTCGAGGAACCGGCGCCAGGCCACGGTGACCAGCCAGCCCTTCGGGTCCCGCGGCGGGTCGGCCGGCCAGGCGCGGACCGCCTCGACCAGCGCGTCCTGCATGGCGTCCTCGGCCGCCGCGAAGTCGGCTCCACGGCGGACGAGGACCCCTAGCACGCTCGGGGTGAGGCTCCGGAGCAGGGCCTCGTTTATCTGAGAGGTCACTCCGTGATGGTGGGCGGCGAGGCCAGGAACGGGCGCACCTCAAGCCACTCGTGGATCGGCTTCCCGCCCGCCCCAGGGGCGGCCGACAGGTCCCCGGCCAGCTCGATGGCGCGCTCGTAGCTGTCGACGTCGATCACCATCCAGCCGGCGATGAGGTCCTTGGTCTCGGCGAACGGGCCGTCGGTGACCGGTGGGCGCCCCTCACCGTCGTACCGGACGAACGTCCCCTCGGGGGCAAGCGCCTGACCATCGACGAACTCGCCGGTCCCCTCGAGCCGGGCCGCGAAGTCGTGCATGTACTGCATATGCGCCGAGATCTCCTCCGGGGTCCACTGGTCCATGGGCACGTTGTTGACCGGGGCCGGAGCGCCGCGGTAGTGCTTGAGCAGCAAGTACTTAGCCATCGTGTTTCTCCTCGGTGCTGGTGCTACCCATTTTGGTCACGTTCACCGCGGGGACGGAGCCAGTCGCGGGTTCTCGACATCGCCGGTTGCATCCCGAGCGCCGGAGTCTCAGCCGGTAAGACCCAACGGACGGCGGGTACCTTGGTGGAAGGATCCGCCTCCATGGTGGACGGAGCCTTGATGGCGTTGAACATCAAAAATGAGGAAGCCCAGCGCCTGAGCCGCGATCTTGCGGAGCTGACGAGGGAGACCGTCACGACGGCCGTGCTCGTCGCTGTCCGGGAACGCCTGGAGCGGATGCGCGCCGACCGCGACGAAGGTGAGCGGCGAGCGGCCCGCATCGTTGCCCTGGGTCGTCAGACAGCGGCTGCGGTGCCCCCATCCGGCCTGAGCATCGAGGATCTCTACGATGAGCATGGGTTGCCAGTGTGATCGTAGACTCGTCGGCGCCCGTCGGCGCCCGTCGGCTCAAGTGGTGAGGACTTCGTCCACACTGATCTGATCGCCGCGGAGCTGGACGACGAATAGGCACATCGACGAATGACCGGCTGAGTAGGCATTCTGTTGGCTTCCGACGCACCAGGCTTTGCGGGCCAGCGCCGCCTCTCCCTTCGTTTTGGCTGGGGACTTGAGGATCTTGCCGTTCTTGCGCCAACAAGCGACATCCACGTCGTCGTGGACGTGTTGTCATTCAGTATGGCGGTGTCGGTCGCGGTCGGGCACGGGGCGCGCGTCTTTCCATACTTCAGCGAGAGTTTCTGGCTGTCGGGGGTTCTCGACGGCACGCTGTCCCTGCTCACCAGCGCAGTGGTGCCCACCAGGCCCGGCCTTCTTCCGCTTGATCGTGACAGCCTGCTGCATGTCCCCTTGGCTAGGGCCAGTCGTCGCTGCGGCCCGGGACGCCCGCATCGACCACTTTCACCTCGTCGGTCACTCGCTCGGCGCCGTCGTGGCCACGGCCACCGCAGGGCTGCGCCCCGACAGGGTACGGTCCCTGACGGCGCATGCCGGATGGATCAGCGCGGACCCGAGGATGGCGTCCCAGTTCGAGCTGTGGAAGCGGTTGGTGTTCGTCGACCCCGCGGCGATCGCGCAGCTGCTGTTGCTCACCGCGATGGGCAGGGAAACCCTGGACGCCTGGGACCGGACCGATTTCGAGCGGGCGAGGGAGGCCTTCGTCGGCCTGTTAGACGGTGCGACGTAACCAGCGTCGTAGGCGCTCATGTTTCGTCGAAGTTCCCAGATGCGTTGGGCGGTCGGCCCGCCGAGCGGTTCGCGACGAATCGGTAGGCGGATGAGGTGGGCGATGAGATTCGGGCTGTACCTGGCGAGACCGCTCGTACGCCTGGCCAGGCCGCGGAGCGCCGAGATGACCTCAATGTCCAGGTGGGCGGGAGCGCCTGAGCGTTTCGGAAAGAACGAACGAGTGAGACGTCAGTTTCGGCGGTGGTGAGGTCTAGCCGCTGCCTGGCGGTAGGACTCCCTCATCGGCGGCGAGCCGGCAGGATGTCAGAAATCCAAACATTCCGGTACCGTCCTTGCGTCGGAAGAAGTCCACCATCTCGGTGTTGAACTCGTGGCGGCGCGCGGCCGGGACGCTGATTGCGTCCATGCTCTGGGACATAAGATAGCCATTCATCATATAGCGCGCCGTGCGCTTGTTGCCGTCGTAATAGAATTGCTGTAGCGAGCCGAAGAGAAAATAGGCGATCGCTTGCTCGAACTCGTCATCGATCTCGGTAGAAAGGAATTCCAGTCCCTGCGAGAAGATGCGGCGTAGGTTCTCGCCTCCGCGTTCGGTAGCAGGCGGCAGGTAGCGGCCATGTTGGCCGAGGCTGACGCCAGGGGTGAGCGTCTCCCTGCCCTCGCCGCGGAAATGGCCTGACTCCAGCGCCTCGTCCCGGGCGAGCAGAAACTGGAGCCTGTCGGAAATCTCCTTGGAAAGCCGGAACTCGTGCGCCCTGACGAGCCGGGCGAGCTCGTTCGCGGCCTCGGCGAGGTTCAAGATCTGACGTTCGTCGCTGACCTTCCGCCCGCCGACGGTGATTCCGTCCAGGAGCGTCTGGACCTCGGGGTAGGTGAACGGGTTGCCCTCGAGTACCGCGGCGTCCCACACGTACTCGGGCAGCGACCGGTGAAACCGCCAGACCGCTCGCTCAACCGAGAACCGGGGAATATCCCGACGCGCCGCGGACCGATCCCAGGTGAAACCGAGGGCGCCTAGCATCGCTCCGCTCGTCGCCATGAACCGCACCTCCTTGGGGCTGCGCGCGACAGGCACACGCCGCGAGCCCATGCCTGTGATCCAACGATACGGCGACCGTGCCCGCCACCGCTTGGGGCACAGGGCGAGAAGGAAACGCCTCATGCCTGGGCCAGCCGTGACTGCCCGGTCTGGACGACCCGGGACCAGGTGGCCAACTGCGCGGTCAGGGCGGCTCTTCCCGCTGGCGTGATCTCGTAGGGGCGGCGGTCGCCGCTGGGCAGCGCGGCGATCAGGCCGCGTTCCACCAGCTTGGTCAGCGAGCCGTACAGGGTGCCGGGACCGAGCCGAACCCCGGTCCGGTTCAGTACATCAGCGACGTACCGCGGTAGTTGCTACTCCGGTGTTCTGGAGTGGTGAAGGTTGACAAGATGAGCGTGTCCTTCGAGGGCGAGTTGGGCGACGCGGTTCGGGATGCCGCCCGCCGGGCCGGCGTTGGGCTGTCGGCCTGGCTCGCGGTCGCGGCAGCCGCGAAGCTGCGCGCGGATGCGCTCGCCGAGTTCCTTGACTCGTGGGAGACGGAGAACCCGGCGTTGACGCCGGAGGAGCTGGCGCGGGCTGAGCGCGAACTGGGTCTGCGCGCTGATCAGTCGGCGGCGTGAGCGCGCTCGTTCTCGACGCGGGCGCGTTCCTGGCTGTCGAGTGGGGTGATCGGGAGATGGTTGCCCGGCTCCGGATCGCGCAGCAGCGGGACATCGGCCTGCGGAGCAACGCTGTCGTCGTCGCCCAGGCCTGGCGGGACGGCGCCGGCCGCCAGGTCACGCTGGCCCGCCTGCTGCGCGCAGTGGAGGTGCGCGCCGTTGATGAACGGACCGGCCGTGATGCCGGCGAACTGCTGGGCCGGGCTGGTACTTCCGATGTGGTTGATGCGACGGTCGCCCTGCTCGCCCGTCCGGGCGACCGCATCCTGACCAGCGACCCCCAGGACATCACCAGGCTCGTTCAGGCGAATGGCGTGCCGGTCGTGGTCGTGCATTGCTGACGATTCGGCAAGCACGTCGGTTGCCACCGGAGCCAACGATCAGGGGTGCTACGGCGGTGGCGTAGAACGGCGAGGAGACGGGCGGGTAGCCGTTCCGTCGCGGCGGCGTCGACCCCCAGGGTGACCCGCAAAGTCTGTTTGCGCAGGTCGGGGGTCTGCCCGGGGGTTGAGGGAGTGAGCCGGGGAACGGCTGGTTCATCTAGAGATGATCTCGGCCTGGTGACGTTCCGTAGATCGGTGGGGTGATAGCCGGCCCGGCGCTGCGACGCCGCGCTGGTTACTGACAGTGGAAGCGATGGGGGTTGGCTGTCCCGGGGTGAGGCGCTGGGCGGCCTGTGGGCGTGTTCCCGGGGGATGAGGCAACGGGGCCCGGTAAGGATGGGATTG
>NZ_CDWWXA010000163.1:8684-9322 GCF_977971845.1 Frankia sp. CeCAU1
TCGCGACCGACACCGACTTCTGGTTCGACGACGTGTGGATCACTGACACGACGCCCGTGCCGTGCGGGATGTCGCGGCCGACGGTCAAGCTCTCCGACGCGGCCGGCTGGGCCAACTACGGCTACTGCGCGTCGCACTCACGGTTCTCCTGGGGGGCTGAAGCTCTACCTGGTCTGCACGCCCGTCGGTATGCCGGTCATGTGGGCCCTGGCCGACCCGAAGATCGGTGAGCGGGAGGTCCTCGAGGCGATGCTCGACCGCGACGAGGACCTGATCCACGAACGCGGGCGGATCCTGCTGGTCTCGGACAAGGGCTTCGCCTCCGGCGAGCTTGAGAAACACCTGTCCGACGAGGGCATCGACCTGCTCCGGCCGCACCGCAAGAACGAGAAGATCCGGCCCGGGGAGTCCCTGCTCAAGAGCATCCGACAGCTGATCGAGTCGGTCAACGACACCCTCAAGGGGCAGCTTGACCTGGAAGAACACGGCGGACGGACCTACGAGGGCATCGCGATCCGGGTCGCCCAGCGGATCATGGCCATGGCCGCTGGGCTCTGGCACAACCACAGGACCGGCGCGCCGGTGATCCGCTCATTGATCGCCTACGATCACTGACCCTCAGGAATCACTCGTCTAGG
>NZ_CDWWXA010000164.1:0-592 GCF_977971845.1 Frankia sp. CeCAU1
GATCATCGCAAGATCATCCTTGGGGTGCTGTGCCCGTAGCCGCAGACCGGTCACCACCGCCAACCCCGTGGCCTCTACCGCACACCCCCGGGTATGGATGGTCACCGTGCCCGGCGCATCCGGCGCCGCGATCGCAGCCCCGAGTGCTTCCATCGCCAGCGGCTTCAATCCCGCCGGGTAGAACGCCATGCGCAGCCGGCTGCCCGCCGCAGAGCTACGGACCGGCCGGGCGATGAGAAACCCGTCGCCCGTCCGGCCGCCGAGACAGCGGCCCCACCGGGGAATCCTGCCCTGCTTGATCGTCCACATCCGGCCTGGCGGATCGCCGTTCCTCGCGTCTGGGCTCATAGCCGGTTCTCTCTGGCCAAGGCCGCATACCGGGGCAGGGACATCACTTCCCACATCGTGTGTTCCACCCACCGGCCACCGCCGTCCAGCAGCCGGACCCGATGCGACACCGGCATGATGCCGACCCCCCCGAACTCTTCCGGTCGCAGCGCACAGCCCACCGTGACCACCGGCATGTCCACCCCGGCCGCCACCCGGTCCCCGTGGATGTACCGGCCGAGCAGAAACGCCAGCCGGGTACTGC
>NZ_CDWWXA010000164.1:1064-1585 GCF_977971845.1 Frankia sp. CeCAU1
CCGGTCACAGGATCACCACCGGATCATCCGGCCGGTGCAGCACCAACGCCGGCACCACCAGCCACTCCCCATACCCATGGGCACGGGCATGCCGGTCCGCGTCCCGGGGGGTGGCGAAGTAGCCGACCACCCCGTCCACGTCCCGGTCCGGCCCGTCGACCACCGCCACCACCCACACCGTGGCCGCCTGATCCGCCCCCGTACCGGCCAGGATCTGTGACCACGCCTCCGACCAGCCCGACCCCGTCCCATCCCCGACGCGGGCACGCTCACCCATCACCGGCCCCCGCACCGGCAGCCGCCGAGGGAACCGGCACCGGGGGAACCGTCAACGTCGCCAACCGGGCGAACCCGAACTCACCTTGGCGCACCCCGGCCAGGAACAGCGCCCACTCCCCGGCTTCGAACAGCAACCCCGCTCCCGTCACCGGCAGCCGGCCATGCCGCACCGCTATCCCCGGGGTGTCGAGCAGCCCGAGCACGCCGACCGGCACCGCGGCCACCTCCACCGCCCCCAGGCC
>NZ_CDWWXA010000164.1:1949-3735 GCF_977971845.1 Frankia sp. CeCAU1
AGCCCGCGCCGTCCGCCACCAGGCCAGACGATCCCGCCCCCGCACCGGCACCTCACACTCCAACCGGGCAAAATGCTCGTCCTCCCAGCGGCCCACGGCTCCCCCTTCGACGTCATCACGGCACAGCAGCCCGGGCAGAGCACAGGGGGTGTGGCCCTGACGAAGCCCCACCCGAGACCGCCGCAGCATCCGAAGCCAGGGAGACCCGTCGGTCTGCTCCCGGCGCTCGTCCTAACTCCGGATGTCTTGCTGTGATCCTTCCGGCAAGAGCGGACCAGATGAACCGACGGGAAGACGTAGGATTGAGCTACGGAACGTGAAAGGTAGGACGCAGCGTCCTAGGGAGGAGTCACGGCGTGACGGAGATCCGGGCTCTGGGCGACCGGGTCGCTCAAGTACGTGTACGCCGTTCGATGACACAGACCGAGCTTGCCGAGCGTGCAGGCGTGTCTACCGACCTGGTTACGAAGCTGGAGCAGGGCCAGCGTGACGGCATACGCATCTCTACGTTGCACAGCCTTGCTAGGGCCTTGGACGTTCCTACCGCTACGTTCTTTGAGGTGGAGCAGGAGGAGACGGTGAGCGATAATGAGGCCTTCATACCGCTTCGGAAACTGTTGCTCCCTGGACCTTCCAGCGGGCAAACCGACGAACCGGCCCTATCGCTCCAACCGTTGCGGCAACGTCTGGTGGCGCTGACCCAGGACTACCATTATGCGCGGTATCCGCAGGCCGTTCGGACCGCTCCAGAACTGATCGAGGACATCACTGCCGCCACGGGCATACACCAGGAGGAGGACCAGAAGAGTATATATCGCCTGCTGGCGCACGCCTACATTATGGCTGCCTCGATTCTCATCCAGCTTAGCGGGGAGGACTTGGCTTGCGAGGCCATACGCCGGAGCATGGAAGCGGCGGAGCAAGCCGGAGACCCGATTCTCCGTGCAAGCGGAGTGGTGTACTACCGGTGGGCATTCATCCGCCAAGGCCGATTCGACGATGCCGAAAAGGTGGCCGTCGACATGGCCACCGAGATCGAGCCAAGCATCATGTCAGCAACCCCCGAACACCTTGCAGTATGGGGGAGACTGCTGACCGGCGCCTCTGCCGCCGCAGCTCGGAACAACCGTCCGGAAACAGCGAAAGACCTACTTTCGTATGCCCGTAGCTCAGCCGCGCGTGTAGCCGACGGAAAAATGGACTACGCTAAGTACTGGGCGGCGTTCGGACCGAGTCAAGTCGACGCAATCGAGGTCGAAAATGCCATGACGCAAGGCGATGCGCCCCGTGCATTGACTCTGGCCCGGAGGGTCCGTCGGACTGAGAACATGCCACTGAGCAACTGGACACGTCACCTTCTCGCTGTGGCCGAGGCACAAACGGCCACAAGAGACTACGCGAGTGCCATTCAGACAGTTCAAGATGTCTACACTCTCACCCCGGAATGGCTACGGGAGCAGCGCCTAGCCAGCAGACTAATACGCGACCTACTAGACGCTACGAGCGTCCGAAGAGCCCGAAAGACCGGTCTAGCCGACCTGGCTACATTTGTGGGCATCAAGCCGTAGATGTGCCCAGCGCCCTACCGATGGAGTGGTTCACCTAACCCAGGCCGCTAACCCGCATCCGCCAATGCCAAAAGATCGTCGCCAATGTTCTGTACCGCCTCAAGGGCGGCCTTCGGCCGCCGCGGGGGGCCTGCCGCACGCGCCGCGCGTCGCCCCGTGCGCGCCGCGCCTACGGGATCGCCGCACCCGGCCGGGGCCCCGCCTCCCTCCGGTCGGCA
>NZ_CDWWXA010000164.1:3956-4667 GCF_977971845.1 Frankia sp. CeCAU1
GAACCCGACGTAGGGCGCAGCCGCCCGACCGACGGAGGAGATCAGCTCAGCCGGGGGTCCGTGAAAGATCAAAACCGGGTCGGGTGGCGTGGAAGCCCCCGAACCCGGGTTTGATCAGCCGTGGGTCAGGTCATGCCGCGAGCGGTGTCCGCTGTTCCTCCGGGTCGAGCAGGGAATCGGCGAGGGCACGGCCGATCGCGTCGCCGGTGTCGAGGGGTTCGCGTGCGACCAGCAGCCGCACCCCCGTCCGGCGCAGCAGGCCCAGGACCGCCATCCGCCCGGTTTCGGTGGCCGCGAGCCGTTCCACCGTGTCGACCACGACCACGCCGTACGCCCCCGACCCGACCAGCCGGACGACCGCCGACCAGGCGTGCGGACCCGATCTGGCGGACCGCACCCCCGGCCCGCCAGCCGCGCGCCGTGCACGCCGCCGCGAACACCGCCCGCTGGTCTGCCAGGTCGCCGTAGCTGCCGGCATCCTGGCGGATGAAGTGCAACGCCCGCAGCGAGCCCGCCATCACCGGCCCCCGTTCCGACGATGACCACCGGGCCAGCCGTTGATCTGCGAGTAGTACCACTGGCTCGCCGCCGACCCCGCGACCGTCAGCGAGTCCCACCAGCGCGCCGCCACGTCGTACGGCATGTCACCGGCCACGCTCACCCGCACCCCGGCCGGAAGCAGCAGGGTCGGACGCATCACCGAGAACCGAG
>NZ_CDWWXA010000164.1:5141-7541 GCF_977971845.1 Frankia sp. CeCAU1
CTCGTCCTCACCCATGTCCTCACCATGCTCACCCATGTCCTCACCATGCAACCGCCGGCTTCGACCCGGGTCCCGCACGGCCTGAACGACGTTGTCGGATTCCGCGTCGTCGAACTGAGGGGCCTGGACCGGCTGGCCATCGATTTTCGTTCATGGGCCCGACGCCGTCTGGCTGCTGGTGCCGGTGTCTGTGTGGGCGGGCCACCCCGCCCACACAGACACCTCCGGGTGAGCGCCGTAGGAGGGGTACATCGCTCACCACATCTCCACGTATAACCCAACAATACGCGGACAGGTCATAAGCATCCTGGGTCGATGTTGCCCATCTCGGGATGGTCCGTCTGGGCGGGGTTGTCGTTCTTGTCTCGTAAGACGCCTCTCTCGGTCGACAGGTTGCGACCCTCGTGCCGCCTTTCGTGACGCCACACCCAGATCTCTACGGAGAGTATCAAGATCTGCACGCAGCGAAGCGATCGACGATACCCTCCGGTCATAGGATCACTGGATCGACAATTCAGTCGGGTTATGGCACAACGAAGCGGGTCGGCTCGTCGTCTATCGCAGCGGAACGGATCGGCTCTGCGGCGGCGAAGGCCGCCGCGGGCCGCCGTACCCGGGCGGTTCCCCCCGCCGCCCGTGGGCGGACCGGGCCGGTTGCCCCCTCGCCCGGCACGGTCCGCCTCCATCAACCCACGAGGAGCCCATTCCGGTGATTGAGCACGCTGTCCGCATCGCTCGGACGGTCCTCGTTCCCCGACACCACTGGGCCAGGAGGCAGCGCGTGACCCGCATGGGCGACGGCCGCGACAGTACGTCTGGCGACCGGTCCGCGGTTGCCACGTTCTCAGCCTCCTTCCATGATGTGGTCGCAAACGTCGAGAAGGTCATCCGCGGCAAGCGTGAGGTGGTGGATCTCGCGACGATCTGTATGTTCGCCGATGGCCATCTCCTCGTCGAGGATGTCCCCGGTCTGGGGAAGACCTCCCTGGCCCGCAGCCTCGCTGCGTCGGTGGGCGCCGGCTGTCATCGCATCCAGTTCACGCCCGACCTGCTGCCCGCGGACATCATCGGGACGATGGTCTACAACCAGCGTGCCGGCGAGTTCGGACTCCGCGCGGGCCCGGTGTTCACCAACCTTGTCATTGGCGATGGGATCAACCGCGCCTCGCCGAAGACGCAGTCGGCTCTGCTGGAGGTCATGGAGGAGGGGCGGGTCACCGTCGATGGGACCGGCTATCCGGTACCGCGGCCCTTCATGGTCGTCGCGACGCAGAACCCGATCGACCTGGACGGCACGTACAGCCTGCCCGAGGCCCGCTTGGACCGGTTCCTCATGCGACTGCGGATGGGATATCCCTCCCTCGCTGCGGAGCTGGAGATCCTCGATGGTCGGCAGGCGGGTCGGCGCATCGAGGATCTGAGACCGGTGATGCGGGCGGAGGACGTGGTGGCCCACGCGGCCCGGACACTCGCCATCCATGTGGCACCCGCCCTTCGGCGGTACATCGTCGATCTGGTCGCCGCGACCCGCACGCTGCCGGATGTCGTCCGCCTGGGGGCGAGCCCACGGGGCAGTATCGCGCTGCTTCGGGCCGTCCAGGTGCGTGCCGCGTCGCAGGGACGGGCCTTCGTGACCCCCGACGATGTCAAGGTGCTGGCCAAGCCGGTCCTGGCACACCGGCTGGTGCTGAGCCCCGAGGCGGAACTGCGCCGCGTCATCGCCGAGGACGTCGTGGACGAGGTCGTCGAGACCATCCCGTCCCCGCGTCGTCTCGTCGGCATCTGACCGTGGCACTCCGGTCGGCCGACATCGGGTGCCGGACGGACCGGCGGATGGACCTTGGACTCCGCCGGATGGACAGCATGGCCTCGACGGCGTGGCCTCGACCGAGGGGCCCGTTCCCGGCCGTACTCGCGCAACGGCTACAGATAGCCCGAACAGGCCGGTACCCCCGGAATGGGCTCGTTCTGTCCGTCCAGGGTGACGACTGTAGCCGGTAGGTACTCCCATGCCTGGCTGTATCCGTGTTGGCGCGGATGTCCGGTGGGGCGCCCGGTCGCCTTGCATGCGCGCACGAAACGACGCTCGGCCGCGGGATCCCGCAGATCGGAATGCATCACCTTGACGGCGGCCCGGCGATCGAATATCTCCTGTTCCGCGCGGTAGACCGTGCTGAAACCGCCGTGCCCTATCAGCTCGAACGATCGGTACCCCTCGATCATCACCGGCTCCACGCAGTTCCCGCGTCTCGTCGCGTTCTGGCCTGTCGCGTTCTGGCCTGTCGCGTTCTGGCCCGTCGCTCAAGCCCAGCGCAGTCCCGCCCCGCCCACCCTGCTTGCGGCGTGGGCGCACCCGAGATAGTGGGGCTTTGTCTGGAAGATAGGCCTATGCCCGGAAGA
>NZ_CDWWXA010000164.1:7934-10765 GCF_977971845.1 Frankia sp. CeCAU1
AGACAAAGCCCCACTATCTCGGGTGCGCCCACCCTGCTTGCGGCGTGGGCGCACCCGAGATAGTGGGGCTTTGTCTGGAAGATAGGCCTATGCCCGGAAGATGGGACTGTGATGGTGCCTGCCGGCGTCGTGGGGGCGCTATGCCGCCCCGTGCGTGTGGCGTTGCCGATGACCGCACCGATGTCCGTGCGGTGCCGCGCCGCATGCCGTATGGAAGAACGATGCAGGAGGAACGCGTGGCGGACGAGCGTCGGCCCTTCGCCGACGACAGCGGGACCCCCGAATCGGTCTGGCAGGGATGGGATCCGGGGTGGGCGGAGCTGGACCTGACCGTTCCGCCCACGAACGCGGTGATCGTGGCTCCCCACCCGGACGATGAGGTGCTGGGCATCGGTGGTCTGATGACCATCCTGTCTATGTTGAGTGTGTCGCTCACCGTTGTTGCGGTGACTGATGGTGATGCATCCCATCCCGGATCTCCGACGCTGTCGCCGGCCGAGCTTGCGCGGCGACGGGTGGCGGAACAGCATTCCGCTCTCGCCGAACTCGGCCTGGCCCAGGTACCGGTGCATCGGGTCGGCCTGCGCGACGGGCGGGTCGCCGGGCACGAGGAGTTGTTGGCCGACCAGCTGGAACCGTTGCTCACCGCCGACGGGTGGCTGTTCGCGACGTATGCCGGGGATCGTCATCCAGATCATGAGGCGACGGGTCGGGCTGCGGAGATCGCCGCCGCGCGGGCGGGCACCCGGCTGCTCGAGTACCCCATCTGGACCTGGCACTGGGCGGTGCCGGACGACCCGCGAGTTCCCTGGGCCAGGGCGCGACGGGTGCATCTTCCCGTCGACGTGCATCGGGCCAAGCAGCGAGCGGTCGACTGCTACCGCACCCAGATTGCTCCGCTTTCAACCCATCCGGCCGATGCTGCGGTGCTTCCGGCCGAGGCCTTGGCGCGGCTCCTGCGCCCAGCCGAGACGGTCTTCGTCTGACCGTTGCGGGTCATGAAGCATGAGTAGGCGCCTTGCTCGCAGCCACCTGTTGCCGGATGGCGGCCCCACAGCCGGAGCAGGTCTTCGAGCTCACGTCCGGTTGCCCATACGGTGACACGGGCAACCGGACGGTCAGGGCCGGGACGCCGGCCGGCGGGGGAGACCCGCGCGTACACCGCGGCGGCTCCCGCGGGGCGTTCGACGGCGGACGGCTCGACCAGGATCAGCCGCCCGACCGGGCGCGCCGCTACGGGCAGCTTCCCTTCCCGAAACCAGCGGTAGGCGGTGACGTAGTGGGCACCCGCACGCTGCGCCCACTGCTTCAAGTTCACTCACACATCGCATCACTTACTCAACAGCCAGCAGGTCGCTGCCCCGCGGGGACATCTCCCGCAGCGGCAGGCTGCGGTCGTCGAAGACCGCGGTCGTCGAAGGCCGCGTCGTCCGCGGCGGTGATTCCGAAGAGGCTCGGCCTGGTGCCGATCCAGCGATTGATCAGCCAGTGCAGCAGGTTGATGGTGACGATCGCCGGAGCGACGACGGCGGCGACCCCGGGAATCGCCGGCTCCAAGGCCAGGGACAGCACGATACTCGTGATGCCGTTCTGTTGGGAAGCGGCCAGATAAACCCGGTCACGTCGGGACATGCGGTGGGTCAGAAGGTAGCCGACGAGACCCTGTGCGGCGAAGGCTGCGGCTCCCAGAGCGGCCCCGTGGACAAAGGCGATTCCGTCGGAGAGAAGCAGGCCGAGCGCGACCGCCGCACCATAGAACGCGACCCGTACGGTCCTCTCCACGAGATGGGGGAAGAAGTCGTCCCCGCGCTCGGGGAAGAGCTTGGCATCGGGACGGAGGATCAGCCCACCGATTGCTACCGCCAGCATGAGAAAGAACCCTGCTGCCACCATGATCAGACCCGTTGTCAATGCCAGGGCGCTGGTCGCGTGTCTCTTGGCGCACCGCCACAGCAGGGCGGTGAGGGTGACGAGGCCGAGGTTGAGCGCCAAGCCGACGAAGAAACCGCTGGCTCCCGACGGTCCGCCGAGATCCGGCGTCATCGCGGGCTGGTCCTTGACGAACGTCGAACCGACCGCTGTGACCAGGGACACAGTAAGGAGTACCGTCACGGGATCGTCGAAGGCAGCCCAGCTGCGCAGGAGATCCTGACCGCGTTCGGACATTCGCGAACCCGAGGTGAGCGTGGCTACCGACAGGGGATCGATCTGGGCGACCACCACGCCAAGAAGAAGGTACAGCGGGTCGCCGAGCGCGAGGGCCAGGGCGCCACCGATCAGCAGGGCCTTGAGGGCGACGCCCACGGTGACGACGAGCACGATCCGGCGGATGTCCGCCCAGGCCGCGCGGGCGATCCCCAGCGTGGCGCCGTACAGGCCGACCGCCAGCAGCACCGCGATGGCCATCCGACAGCCGTGCACCTTCGAGATATTCGGCAGGTGGAACAGCTGAAACAGCGCGCTGAGCGCGACACCCACCCCGATCAGGCTGACCAGGGATGCCAGCTGGCCGAAGGACTGTGCCCTCTGGAGCGATCTCATGGCCCGGTCGGGTTCCAATGGTGGAACGGCTGTACCGGTCTCCCCGCTGGCACCCCGGTGACCGCCGGGCTGCCGGGATGCGGATACGCATCCGTGCCCTGCGTGTGGAGTGACGGGATAAGGGCGTATCGACCTCTGAGCAGTGACCGAAGGCCCTGCATCGAGCTCTACCTCCCCGTGATGTTGGACGGCGGAAAGAGGAGTTCTCCTCCTACTTGCCATCGCCCAGAGTAGTCGCCGCACAATAAAGTTCGTGCAATGAAGCTAGTGCAATGAAGCTCGCGCAGCCG
>NZ_CDWWXA010000165.1:0-8732 GCF_977971845.1 Frankia sp. CeCAU1
GGGCAGTGAGCAACATCCAGACGTGGTGGGGCGCAACAAGTCGAACGCGCGGGACTTGTTGCGCCCTGGCCGACGGGGAGAGCCTTGGACAAAGCCGCCGATGTGCTACCCGAGATGGTGGAGCTCCGCGCCCTGCTCCTCCGCCTGATAGCCAAGCAGGACAACATCAGCCGCAACCAACTCGCCGCGGCGACCACGTACAGCCGTCAGCAGGTGTCCAGGGCGGTCGCTGGCCAGCAGGTACCGTCACCTGGTCTGGCCAGCGAACTAGATCGAGTGCTCTACGCCAACGGCGCGATCATCGTTGGCAGGGAACAGGCGTTTCGCACGCGCCGATCCCGGCCAGCCCGAGCGCGGCAGGCTGCGCGGGATGTCACACACCGGCCGCCCACTGGACTAGCGGGCCGGCTGGCGCTCACAGTGGGCATCGGGGAACCGACGGAGGAGGTGAGTCCAGCGGACAGAAGGCAAACCCTCCGCGCAGCGGGCGCGCTCGCACTCGGCCCGGTCGCGGCAGAGATCTCCCGGCGTATCGCCGCCGCCGACCCGGACCCCCTCAGCGTAGACCAAGCCGAGGCGCAAATTTCCCAGCTCGCGTCGGCATATCGGGTCACTCCCCACGCTGATCTCCTTGCCCTGCTTGGTCCGCAGTGGGAAGCGATCGAACAAGTACTTGACCGACGGGTATCCGCGCCGGTCCGGGCCCGGTTAACGCTCGTCGCCGGCCAGTACGCCTTCTACCTGGGGACGCTAGCGTTCGACATGGGCGACGACGACGCGGCGCGCGGCATGCTCCGCCTTGCCGGCCAGCACGCCGCGGAGATGCGGAACCTACTCCCAGCCCACAGCCCTCGCCGATCCGACGTCCTGCTCCTGGAGGGCTCAGTCGCGGCGATCCGCAGTTCGGTCGCATACTTCAACCGCGCATACGGGGAGGCAGCGGATATCGCCGGGCAAGCCAGACTCGGGGCGCACCCCTACACCCGGCCTATCCTCGCTGGCTGCGAGGCGCGCGCCGCCGTACTCGCTCATCAGCCTGACATTGCCCGCGCGGCCCTCGCGGACATGCAGGGGCACGTGTGGGACGGCCCGATCATGCCCGGCCCCAATCCGGGGCACGCACCGTTCGCCCACCCGTTTCTCGCCGGAACGCTCGCATCCCTCGGCGACGGCAAGGCTGCTGAGCCGCATGCCCGCACTGGGCTGGACCTGGAACTGGCCAGCGGACCGGACCATTACGTGCAGATCGCGGGACATCACAACACGTTGGCACGGACCCTCCTCTATCGCGCCGACCCCGATCCGACAGCCGCAGCGGCATCGGCTCGCGACGCGCTCGACGTGCTCGACGGGCGGCCTACGCGTGGCGTGATCCAGCGATCAGGCGAGATGTGGCGGGAAATGCACCACCGGTGGCCGAAGATCGCAGCCGTTCAGGATCTTGGAGAGGTTATCGATCATTCTCGGCGGGCGTTGGAAGCAAAGCCACCGGCATCAGCGTGAACCGCCTGTCGGTTACGGATCCGGCACGTTTGCTACCTGCCCGCATCTGCCGGGCTACCCTCCCGGATGAGCTGACGGCGAAGATGGAGGGAGGATGGGCTTCGGGCGGAACGCGGACAAGCGGGGCAGTAGTAGCGGGCAGGTGGGCAATCCCGCCGCTGAGCGGCACGAGGGCGAGGATTTCGATGGCGCCAGCATGATCCGGTGCCCGCGATGCGGCGGCTCTGGGAAGGTCCAGAAAAAGTGAGTGCAGGGGAAAGCTGCGGCGAGGAGGGGCCTACGGGCCCCCAACCCGAGGTGCACGCGCTGCTCCCGTCCTGCGGCGAGTGCCGGAGGGCGCGCGCGGAGCATCTGCGCCGGTCCGCGCGCGGGGCGCGGATGCGCGACGGGCTGCCCAGCCTGACTCTCCAGCCGCCGGTGACGCGCTGCCCGCATATCCCGGACGTGTGGGCGCCGGGATTCGGCCCGGGGTCGGAGCCGCCGGAGGGCTCCGGGTGGGAGACGCGGCCGGAGGGCCCGGTCTGACCCCCGCCTGGTTCAGCCAGCTTGTCCCCGGTGGGCGGATGGTCCTGCCGTTGCGCTGGCGCGGCCAGACCCGGGGTGTCGCTTTCGTCAAAGGCGGCGACAACGTGCTGCGCTCGGACGCGGTGTTCCTCTGCGGCTTCGTCCCGATGATTGGTCAGGACGTCGAACGCGTCGCCGCGCTCCACGAAAACCCGCTCGTCCAGATCCACTACGACGTCGACCAGGACATCGACCCGGACCACCTCACCGGCGTCTTCGCCACCCCCGGGTCGCAGCCTGGTCGGGCATGACCATCGGGCCGCAGGACCCGATCGACGGGATCTGGCTGCGTGCCACTGCCACCGACCCGGCCGTCTGCCGGATCAACGCCAGCCGTGGCGCGGTCGAGGCCGATCTGTGCGTCCCGCTGATCCCGAACCTGAGCCCCGCGCTGGTCGCCGGCTCCTCGCTTGCCCACCTCGCCAAGCGCCGCCTCGACGGCCCCGATCCGGTATACGAGATCGGCGCCCACGGCCACGGGGCTGACGGCCAGGCCCTCGCTGAACGCCTCTGCGATCACATCCGGACCTGGGACACCGACCGCAAGGCCAGCCCGACCCTCACCGCGATCTCGCTGACCGCCGACGCCGAGGTCCCGCCGACCGCGATCGTCAAGAAGGACTGCGCGATCACCGTCACCTTCTGACAGCCGAGGGTGCCGCGTGGCCGTACTTGCCCGAGCGCGGCCACGCGCGGCCCCGGCCGGACCCGCGTGGAGACGAGCGCCGATGACACTGCACGACGCGGACCGCTCGGGCGCGCCGCCGCCACTGCTGCCAGGCTCGCCAACTCGCTGGCGACCCCGCCCCCGACCGGGTTGCGTGGCCAGTCGCTCGCCGCTGGCGCCGCCGGCATCGCCGCGGTCCTCCATAGTCTCGCTACGCGGGCAATCGCGGCCGGCCGGGTGCGCTCAGCCGGTGGGAACGATCTGCGCCGGGGCCCCGATCTGGGCGACGATCATGGTCCAGTGCCCGTCACCGACGTTGAGGGCGTCGGTCGTGCGCTGCAGCAGCACCGGCGGCGGGACGGGCGTGCCGTCGAACAGGTTCCCGCACGCCGTGACCGCCCGGGCGTAGGCACCGGCGCCTTCGGTCCAGTTCCTGCTCACGCTCTCGACGGGCGGGAGGCCCAGCGGTCCGATGCGGTCGACGGCCCGCCCCAGGTCGGCGCAGGCCGGTTTCAGCGACATGCCGTCCGCCGCCTGAATGTCGGCCCGTACCGCGTTGACCGCCCGCACGACCTCCGAACGGACCTGGGCGGTGGTGGCGTACCAGGACGTGAGCCGGGCCCTGACGTCGGTAGTGGGCGGTGCCGCCGCACCGGCCCCGCCATCGGACCCGCCACCGGACCCGACGACGAGGAACACCACGACCACCGCCGCGACCCCGGCCACGGAAAGAACCGCCAGCCCGCGTCGACGTTCCTCCCTGGTCAGTTCCTCCCAGGTGCGGTAGTCGCTCCGGCGCCGGCTCACGGATCCCCCAGATAGCCAGATAGCAAGAAGTCAGCGACAAAGCAGACGCACAGCTCAATCCTGACGTTGCGTCGGGAGCGACTCCCGGCCGCGCCGGTGACGCGACGCCCGGCGTCCCACCTACCCGATTCAACCTCCCGCCGCGGCGCCGAGGCCCCGCGGGGGCACCGAAGAGGCCCCGCGGGGGGCACCATAAAGGGGCACACCGCGAGGGGCACCACAAAGGGGCGCCACCAAACGGGCTCTGCGGCCCTGCGGCTCTGCGGCGGTTATCCCGACCACCGCCGTAGCGATACGCCGGACCGGCGGTATGCGGGCGGTAGATGCGGCCGCGCGACCGAGAGCACGGGCAGCGGACAAAGTACCGGCCTGCGACATCACCCGAACGTCGGCGCGGGAAAATGCACCGTCTTCTCCTCCCTCCCAAGGGGATCCCCACGCGGGAACTTCGATTTTCGTCACACACCTCTGCGTTCCGCTCCCGGCCGGCTCGGCGATGTACTCACGGATGTACGAACGGGCCGCGCCCGGCCGTTGCCGGCGGAGGATCCTGGACCGACCCAGGTCAACCTCCGGCGTTTCGATGCGCAAAGCCGCGCGAAAGCGCCAAGATATCCCGGGTTCTTTACCACCCCGCGGCTCGGTGGATACCGGTGAGGGACGTTCGCGAAGGGGCACAGATGGACTATGTGATGGACTTGCCGGAGTCGGAGTGGGGGACACCCGCACCGGACCGGACGGGCAGCTGGGCGATCGTCGTTCTGGAGCAGGGGACCCGGCAGGTGCAGGGAGTCATCGGCCCGTTCCGGTCGCCCGGCCATGCGCAGGCCTACGCCTGCGACGGGGGATTCGCCGACTGGCTCATCGTCCCATCCCTGTATCTGATGTCGCCCACCGAACCGGAGATCGCCGCCATCGCGGTGCTGTGAGAAGGGATCACCCGAACCCGGTGAGCTGAGGTGAGGTGACCGAACCCGCCGGGTCGTCCGGGCCGGGTGGTCCCCATCATGGTGCCGAGTGGGGACCACCCGGCAGACGGCATCGAGCGCTGGCGGGGAGAATCGGGGGCCATGGCGGAACATCTGATCGAGAACTATCTCATCGACATGGACGGTGTTCTGGTCCATGAGGAGCATCCCATTCCGGGCGCGGATGCCTTTCTGGCCGGGATCGGCGAGGCAGGCCTGGGTTTTCTCGTGTTGACCAACAACTCGATCTACACGGCCCGCGACCTGTCCGCCCGGCTGGCTGGCGCGGGACTCACGATCCCGCCGGAGCGGATCTGGACCTCGGCCCTCGCCACCGCGCTCTTCCTACACACCCAACGCCCCCAGGGATCGGCGTACGTCGTCGGCGAAGCGGGCCTGACCACGGCGCTGCACGACATCGGCTACGTCCTCAGTGACCGGTCACCCGATTACGTCGTCCTCGGGGAAACCCGGACCTACAGCTTCGAGGCAATCACCAAAGCGGTACGGCTGGTGCGCGACGGCGCACGCTTCATCGCGACGAATCCCGATCCCACCGGTCCCTCGGTGGAGGGTCTCCTGCCCGCCACCGGGGCGGTCGCGGCGATGATCACCCGGGCGACCGGCGTCACACCCTACTTTGTCGGCAAGCCGAACCCGTTGATGATGCGCAGTGCGCTGAACACGCTGTCCGCGCACAGCGAGACCACCGTGGTGATCGGCGACCGGATGGACACCGACGTCGTCGCCGGCCTGGAGGCCGGAATGGACACCGTGCTGGTGCTGTCGGGCATCACGTCCATCACCGACGTCGACCGGTTCCCCTACCGGCCGACCGCCATCGTCGGCAGCATCGCCCAGTTGCCCGTCGGTCGGGATGTGCGGACGCTCGACAGCATGCCGACGGCCGCCGTCCGCCCGGCGCCAGCCGGGGCCTCCGATCGCACCGGGGTCCCCGATCGCACCGGGGCGCACGATCGCACCGGGGCGCACGGTCGGACCCCGGGACCGGTGCACACCTCGGGGTCCACCACACGTGGGTGAGGGGCCACCGCGGAATCAGGGAACCCCGGACGGGATCAGGAGCCGCCCTGCGAACGGCGGAACAGGGTCGCGGTCGGCGCGGCGGCGGTCAGGGTCACCTTCGTCGGCGTGAACAGGAACGACTGCTGGGGCAGGCCGTCCGGACCCAGCAGGAACGCCCGCTCGATCGAGTCGACCTGGATGCGCGCACCGGTGTCGGCACCCGCACCGACGACCCGGGTCGCCTGGATGGACGCGATGTCCTCCGCGACCGTCCCGGGTGGGAGTTCGACAGCCGTGGCGGCCGGCGCGTCCCGTTCGATGGACCAGGCAGGGTAGGTCTTGTTCGACCGGTAGGTCTCGGGGTTGCCGGCGAGCCGCACCCCGACCGACAGCCCGACCCAGGCGTCGGCGGTGTTCGGCGTGCCGACCGTGTTCTTCCGGACGATCAGGTACAGGTAGTTACGCGGGTCGCTGATCCGGGTGCGCGGGTCCGGGACCGGGGCGTCGGCGACCTTGCCCTCCCGGGCGACCTCCTGGGACATCACCCAGTAGGTCCACGGGTTGCGGTCCATCTCCCGCTCGGGGGCCTCGGCGTTCGGGTCGAGGGTGTCCGCGGCAGACAGGGCGAACCGCATCGGGCCGTCGGTGTTCTGGCACATGCTGTTGCTGCGCGTGCAGGTCCCGAGCAGCGGGTGCGTGCTCTCGTACCGGCCGGTGAACGGCTGCGACGTGTGCTCCGGCCCCTGGATCACGGCGCTGCCGGGGATGGCGTTGCCGGTGGCGTCGATCTCTACCTGGTAGGTCCACTCGATGTCGGTGGTCCGCCCCCAGAACGCCATCAGGGCCGGGGTCGGGGTGCCCTCGTCCTCGTTGCTCCACACCATCGAGTAGGTCAGCAGGCGATGACCGGCGATCGCGGTTGGCGCCTCGGAGTGGAAGGCGAGCAGTGGGGTGTCGGTGACGGCGTTCTGGAACGGCCCGCCGGCCATCGGGTCCGCGGCGGCGGCCGGCGCCGTCCGGCCGTAGATCACCGGGGCGTGCGCCAGTGCCTGGTAGCCGTTGTCCTGCGGCGTGACGGTGCGGAAGGTCAGATCGGTCAGGCGCGCCGTGGCGGCGTTGCGGGGCGACCGGTCCGCGGCGAACAGCGTCCGCAGGGTGTGCCTGCCGGCGGCCAGGTGACCCAGCGCGAGGCTACGCTTGATCGGGAAGGACGTGGGGATCACGAGATCGGTGGCGTAGGCGGTGTCGACGTAGAGCGACAGCACCGCGGACTCGCCGCCCGGGGAGCCCCAGGAGACCCCTGGGGCGGTGGTGGTGACGTCCAGGAGCACCTCGCCGTCGGCCTCGGTGCGGAAGGGGATCGACGAGTCCTGCCCCCGATTGAGGACGATCTCCGCGGGTGGAGCCGGTGCCTTGTCCCCGGAACCGCACGCCGTGAGCCCCACCGCCAGCACGGTGGCGGCCAGGCCGGCGCCGAGCGTCTGACGCAGTCCCCTTGACACCCGCGTTCCCTCCTAGAATCCGGGATCGCAGCCGCGGCCCGTTCCGCGCTCCCCCGATCCCCATACATCCTGACATCCTGCTCTTTACGGCATTGTCGGCGTGCATCGGTCCGGGTTGGGCTGCGGACAGCCCGCCGGTCGGCCGTGCGGGTGTCATGACGTACCCGCCACCGCTGGGCCGCGGAAACCCCTAGTGATCTCCATGGCGGATAACGTCGCGACGGAGAGGCCGGTGGGACAGCTGGGGGCGGGCCACCGAGGCGGCCGCGCGTCGGCCGGCCTCCGGGGCGGAGGAACGATCGGGAGTCGGCGTGCGCAAGTTCGTCATCATGGGCGTGCAGGGCAGCGGCAAGGGAACCCAGGCGACGATGATGGCCCGGGACTTCGACCTGGTCCACATCAACGTCGGCGACGTCTTCCGCTGGAACGTGCAGAACCACACCAAACTCGGTGCCCAGGTCAAACGCATCGTGGCGGCCGGTCACCTGGTCGGGGACGACCTCGTCGAGTCGGTGGTGCGCTCCCGGCTGGCCGAGCACGACTGGAACTACGGGTTCATCATCGACGGGTTCCCGCGCAACGCCCGGCAGGCCGAGTTCTTCCTGGAGAGCTACGACATCGACGGGGTCATCTACCTCGACCTCCCCGACGACGAGGTCTATCGGCGGGTGCTCGCCCGCCGGTTCTGCTCACGGTGCGGCCTGGACTACAACCTGATCGCCAGTAGGCCGCAGGTGCCGGACACCTGCGACGTGTGCGGAGCGCCGCTGCTGACCCGGGCCGACGACAACCCGCAGGCACTTGCCGTCCGCCTGCGGGAGTACCACGAGAAGACCCGACCGGTCATGGAGATCTTCCAGCGTAAGGAGTTCGTGGCCGTCGTGGACGCCCGGCACCCGCCGCGTGAGGTGCAGGCGGAGATCCGCCGGCATTTCGATCTTCCACAGCTCGATCGCTCGCAGCTCGATTTTCCGCAACGGCCGGTCGTGCCCGGGTGAGCCCGGCCGTGATCCCCCGGGGGGACTACCGCTTGGTGAACACCACGGCGACGCCGTCGGTATTGCCGATCCCCGCGGCCCCGATACTCCCGTTGACGCCGTGCCCGTTGAACTGGATGGCTCTGGCGACCCCCGGAATCCCCACATCCGTTGTGATCTTGTAGCCGGCGCCAGGCAGGGTCTGCCGGTAGAAGGTGGCCACCCGGTCGCTGGACACCCCGCCCAGCGTCACCGTCGACGTCTTCCCGGTGGTCGTACCGACCTTCACGGTGGCCCCGGGCGGCACCGGGAAATCGGGGGGGACATTCGTGCCACGCAGGGCATCCGCGCCGCTGACGGCGTCGATCCTTCCCACCCCCGGCAGCGAGGTCGGCAGCGCGGTGGGCAGCCCGCTCGGCAGCGAGGTCGGCAGGGTTGGTGTGCTGACGGAGGGCGGCACGCTGATGTCGTCGGACCCCCCGCAACCGGCGGTCAGCGCGACCATTCCCGCGAGGACCAGCCCCGGAAGCAGCGTCATGGTTCGGCCGGACCGGATCCCTCGGCGTGGTTCGTCGAGGGTGAGGTTCTCCCGCACGGCTGGTCCTCCCGCTCGGTCCGACCGGCGGAACGGGGGTCCCGCGGGCGGACGGTAGATCATCACTGTGGATCTGTCCAGGTGTCTGATTCCCGGATCTTTCGGATCCATGCCGTCGACCTT
>NZ_CDWWXA010000166.1:0-8729 GCF_977971845.1 Frankia sp. CeCAU1
GCCCGACAGCCTGCCGACCACACCGTCGGCGACCTGCCCTGTCTGCGACCTGCCAGGCCCGCAGCACGTCCCCCTGCTGCACCGCATCGCCGACGCCCGCCGCGCCACAGACACCTGTGGCTGCGACCCTGACGCGCACGACAACACCGGGCCGTGTCTGCTCACCGCCGGCCACATCGGGCCGTGCGTCGCCTACGCCCTCGACGAGGCGGGGCAGGCCACGGCCACGCTGGTGCAGGTCGCCTGTCGTGCGGACGACAGCACGGCGCACCCATGATCGAGGCCGACGCCTCCGACTACGCTGACCTGCGCCGCCGGATCAAGGCATTCGACGCCGACCTCGACAAAGAGATCAAGCGCGGGCTCAAGGAGGCGGCCAACATCGGTGTGTCGGCCGTCAAGACCAAGATCGGCCAGGTGGCGCTGCACCCTGCACCACGCGGCCGTCATGGCACAGGCCGGCGCGGCCGAGGCCTGCGCCAGCAGATGGCAGCCAACGTCCGCGTGCAGGCACGCGCGAAGGACGTGCGGATCGTCCAGGGCGCACGCGGTATCACCGGCACCAACGCCAAGAACCTCCCGCGCCGCCTGGACGGTGACCAGCCGTTCGCCCATCCGGTGTTCAGCCATCACAACGTGATCGCCACCCAACGTCCGTGGGGCCACTTCAAACGTGTGATCATCCCGCAGCAGGAGGCGATGACCGAGCGCATGGTCGCGGCCATGCAGCGCGCGGCCGACCGCCTCGGCGACGAGTGACCTACACCAGGGGCAGCACTACGGCCCGTGGCCTGGGCGCCCAGCACCAGGCCCTACGCCGCCAGCTTCTGCCCCACGCCTACGACACCCCATGCCCATACTGGGGCATCGACCCGCGCTGTCCCGGGCTGATGCTGCGCGGCCAGCACCTCGACCTCGACCACTTCGCCAGGCCACGCGCCCTGGGCGGCACCCTGGCCGGCGCCCGCATCGTCCACCGCGGATGCAACCGCCGGGCAGGCGCAGGCCTCGGCCACGCACTACGCCGTGCACGCCGCGCGCCTTGTGCCTCGAGGCAGTCACGCGACTGGTAGGGGGGTGGGTCCGATTCCTGGCGGGCCCGGCTCCTGACTCGCCGCCAGTCAATCTTTTTTTCGCCGACCCGCCCACAGACCCCCGGGAGGTGATCATGGCTGCGCGTCACCCGACCGAGGACCTGTCCGACGGCTACACGACCAACGACGCCGTCGCCGCAGAGTGCTCGGACTGCGAGTGCGGCTGGTACGAGCCGGCCGGCGGCACCTGCCTGTGCGGCCATGGGATCGCCCGGCACGCCGAGCCTGAGGACTGGCCGGATGCCTGACCACCTCCCTTGAGCGGCGTCCACCTCGGACTGCTCCTCGGCCTGGGCGTCGTGCTCCTGTGTGGGTTCGCGGTGCTGGTGTTAGCAGCGCTGCGTGAGGAGGCCCAGTGGCGAGCGTTCGCCGACGAGTGCGATACCGCTGTCGCAGGGCTGCGTCGAGGACTGGCCGGGCGCCTGACCGGCGAGACGGCAACCGCCCACCCGCTTCGGGAGGACAGCATGACGGCCGGCGAACAGACCGACGCCACGCCCCTACGCTGCTGCGTGGGGCAGGCCGGCAACCGGTGCGACGCCGAGCTGGTGTCACCGGTGACCGCCATCGCGGTGCGCACCTGGCCGATCCTCGACGACGCCAGCCTGCCACCTCGGGAATGGTGATCGCCGGTCGTGGCGGCTCGCCGTGCCGGTCCGGTGGAGCGTGCGACGCGGGCGGACCTTCGGGCCCGCCGCCTGTCGGTGCAGTCGTCCGGGCCGGCCGCGCTCGCGGTGCGCCTGGCCGTCGCTCTGGACCAGGAGGGGGACAGTAAGGCGGCGGCGAGCCTGGCCCGTGAGCTGCGCGCGACGCTCGCCGACATCGCAAAGGCAACGCCGGCGCGGCCTGCGGCGGACCGGGTCGACGAGATCGCCGCCCGCCGCGCCGCGCGACGCCGTGCCTGAACCGCTGATCGGGGACCAGGTCCCCCGCATCCGAGTGGTGCCGGACTACGCGACGTCGGCCGGCACCGAGGCGGTGGAGCTGGCGGCCTACGCCGGCCTGGAGCTTGACCCCTGGCAGCAGGGTGTCCTGACCGACGGTCTGGCCGAGGAGTCCGGCGGCGGGTGGGCCGCGGACGACGTGGGCATCACGGTCAGCAGGCAGAACGGCAAGGGCGGCATCGTCGAAGGCCGTCAGCTCGCCGGCGTCTTCGTGTTCCACGAAAAGCTGATCATCTATTCGGCCCATGAGTTCAAGACCACGCAGGAGGCGTTCCGCCGCCTGTTCGGTCTGATCGATGGCCGGGATGACCTGTCGCGGCGGGTCATCCGGGTGGTGCGCTCGACCAACGAGATGGGCATCGAGCTGCGCGGCGGTCAGCGCGTCCGGTTCATGGCCCGGTCCCGGGGTGCGGGCCGTGGGTTCTCGGCGGACTGCCTGATGCTCGACGAGGACATGTATCTAACCGATGCCCACATGGACGCGGTCATCCCGACCCAGGCCGCCCGGCCCAACGCGCAGACCTGGTATCTCGGGTCGGCCGGCGACCAGGGCAGTGTGGTGCAGGGCCGGCTACGCCGCCGTGGCCTGCGCCGCGAACCGCGGCTGGTCTACCTGGAGTGGTCCGCCCGGGCGAAGATCCTCGGTGACGACGTCGACGACGACCACGACGACCACGCGACCTGGGCCCGGGCGAACCCGGCGCTCGGCATCCGGATCTCGCTGGAGACGATCGAGCGGGAACGCCGGCAGCTCTCCGCCGAGGGGTTTGCCCGCGAGCGGCTCGGGATCGGCACCTACCCGCCGGACGAGGCGGATGGCACGTGGGGGGTCGTCACCCGGACGGCGTGGCTGGCGCTGGTCGACCCGGCCAGCCGCCTTGAGGATCCGGTCGCGTTCGCCGTCGACGTCACCCCGGACCAGACGGCGGCCAGCATCGCCGCGGCCGGGCAGCGCCCGGACGGCCTGTACCACAGCGAGATCGTCGAGCGTCGGCCTGGGACGGCGTGGGTGGTGCCCAGGCTGGTCGAGCTGGTCGACCGGCACGGCCCGATCGGCGTGGTGATCGACCGGCGGTCACCGGCCGGCGCGCTGTACGCCGAGGCCGAAGCGGCCGGGGTGCCGCTCGAGCCCTTCGGCACCCAGGACCTGGTGGCCGCCTGCGGACAGTGGGCCGCCACGGTCGGCCAGGGCCGGCTGCGTCACCTCGACCAGCCCGAGCTGCGCGTCGCCTTCGCCGGCGCCGAACGGCGGCTACTGGGTGAGGGGGCGTGGGCGCTGGCGCGGCGCGGGGTGGACGTGGACATCTCCCCTGCGGTCGCGGCGATTTTGGCGTTGTGGTTGTACCGGGCGGTACCACCGCCTGCGGTGTACGGCCCCGGCGACCTCGACGACGAAAACGACGACCAAGACGACGAGGACCAGGGCGACGAGGACGAGGGGGGGCGGGCCGGGTGGTGAGTGTGTGCGCGGAGCTCGCCGGCTACGGCCTTATCGTCGCCGCGGCCTGGTGGATCGCCGTGCCGCTGGGTCTGCTTGTCGCCGGCCTGGCCCTCGTGCTGGTCATCGCCCCGGCCGCCGAGCAGGCCGCACCCCGACTGCCGCGGCCACCCCGGCTCCGCCGCTGGCGCCGCGGCGGGCCGGCAGCGTGACGCTGCTGGGGCGGGCACTCGGCCTGCAGACGCGGGCGCCCGGCGAGTGGGGGGACTCGAGTCCGCCGGCCCCGGGTGCCGGGCCGGCCGGTGGTGCGGTGGGGCCGGATCAGGCGCTGCGGGTGGCCACGGCGTTGTCGTGTGGGCTGGCGGTGTCGGAGGACATCGGGATGCTGCCGTTGGCGGCATACCGGCGGCCGCGGGCGGGCGGGGTGGTGCCGGTCAGTCCGGCGCCGAGCATCGTGACGGATCCGTTCGCCGAGGATGTCACCCGGATCTCCCCGCAGACCGGTGTCGCGCAGATCGTGATGTCGCTGCTGTTCCGGGGCAACGCCTACGCGCAGGTCGCCGACCGGGATCGGGCCGGGATGCCGGCCGCGCTGGTGGTGCTCGCCCCGGACCGGGTGACGGCGCGCGCGGAGGACGGGGTGCGGGTGTACCGGGTCAACGGGGTGCGGGTGCCCGTCGAGGACATCGTGCACATCATGGGGCCGTCGCTGCCGGGTGCGGACACGGGCCTGTCCGTCATCGAGTACCAACGGACCCTATTCGGGTTGGGGTTGGCGATCGGCCAGTACAGCCTGGGCTGGTTCGAGCGCGGCGCCTCGCCGGCGGGACTGCTGCGGTCCAAGCGGCCGCTGAACAAGGCCCAGGCCCGGGACCTGCGCCGCTCGTTCGAGTCCGCGCACTCGGGTGTCGGCCGCTCCCACGGCATCGCCGTCGTCTCCGGCGACGTCGACTACCAGGGCCTGTCCCTGAAACCCGAGGACAGCGCGTGGTTGGAATCCATGCAGCTGGTGCGGGAGGACATCTGCGGGCTGTTCGGTGTTCCGGCCTGGCGGGTCGGCATCCGCAGCGGCGCCACGTCGCCGGAGTCCGGCGCCGTTCTCGACGCGAGCGGCGCGGCCTACCTGCGCCACACCCTGCTGCGGTGGACCAGCCGCCTCGAGCGGGCCTGGACCCGAATGATCCCCGGCGGTGGCACCTACGCCGCGTTCGACTACGGCGCGTTCCAGAAGGCGGACGCGTCGACCCGGTGGCGCAACTACATGCTGGCCCGCACCCTCGGCGCGCAGACGGTCAACGAGATCCGCACCGCCGAGGGCTGGGTCGCCCTGGACTCCCCGGGCGCCGACGATCCGATGCAGCCGCTGAACAGCGCCCACGCGACCGCCGGCGACGCCTCACCCACAGCCGGCCTGGACGCACCACCCGCACCCGAGGAGTGGCAGTGACACATCGCCGCGCGCAGATGGGAGGCCGGGAGGTCCGCGCCCGGGTCGCGGTCGGCCTGGCCACCCGCGCCGCCGGCGACGACGGGTCGGGCCCGGTCATCTCCACCGGCTACGCCTGCGTCACCGGGGCGCCGTACGAGATGACGGACTGGTGGGGCGACACCTACGCCGAGACCGTCGACGTCGGCGCGTTCGGCGCCGCCCTGGCCCAGGATCCCGACGTCCGCCTCCTGATCAACCACGGCGGGATCCCGCTCGCCCGGACCATCTCCGGCACGCTGCAGCTGACCGAGCACACCATCGGGGCGACCACCGGCCTGTGGCATCAGGCCGAGATGGACCCCGCGTCCCCGCTGGTCCAGCAGGTGCGCTCGGCGATAGCCCGCGGCGATCTGACCGAGATGTCGTTCATGTTCACCTGCCGGGCCGAGTGGTCCCCCGACTACTCCCAGCGCAACATCCGGGAGATCACCGGGCTGTACGACGTCAGCCTGGTCACGTTCCCCGCGAACCCGGGCACCAGCGCCCAGCTGCACAGCGCGCCTCTGGTTGGAGCGGCTGAAGCGCGGGCAGCTCAGGCCGTTCTCGGCCGGCTGCGTGAGCGGCGGGCGCTGTCCCCGGAGGACGCCGCGACGGTGCAGCACCTGCTGAACCTGTTCGTCGTCGCCGACGTCGCCGTCGACGAGGGCCAGGAGGCCGCGGCCGCGCTGCTCGGCGTAGCGAACCCGGACGTCGAACCGTCCGACCCCGCGGACTCGGACGAGCCCGCCGAGGACACCGAGCCGCGGTCTGCGCCGCTCGGGCTCTACCGGCGCCGCCTCGCGCTGGCAACCTGACCCACCCACCCCGAAGCCCCACGGCGCCGCCGGCGGGGCTGTTCGTCCTGCTCGAAGAGAGGCACGCATGACACTCGCCCAGATGCGGGCACGGCGTACCGCCCTGCTCGCCGAGCTGCGCACGATCCTGGACCCGGCCCAGGCCGCGAACCGGGACCTGACCGACGACGAGGCCACCCGGTTCGACACCCTCGACGGCGAGCGGCGCCAGCTCGACACCGACATCGCCGCGGCCGAGGAAGACGAGCGGGCGGACGCCGAGAGGCGTGCCCGGATCGCCGAGGTCCGCCGGACCAGCGGCGCCGGTGTCGCGACGATCGGTGCCGAGCCGCAGGTCTACGGCCGCGGGTCGAGGAGCTCGTACTTCCTGGACCTGTCCCGGCAGAAGCTGAACATGGATGACGGTTCGGTGGAGC
This sequence comes from Frankia sp. CeCAU1, assembly GCF_977971845.1. NCBI lineage: Bacteria > Bacillati > Actinomycetota > Actinomycetes > Frankiales > Frankiaceae > Frankia > Frankia sp. CeCAU1. Next base: position 6,176 of record NZ_CDWWXA010000166.1, read on the forward strand.
GTCTGGCCCGGCATGCCGCCGAGCTGCGGGTTGAGCTCCCCGCCCGGGAGGCCCGCCGGGCGCAGCGCGCCGGCGAGCAGATCGACCGGGAGTTCGGCGAGGACGGCCAGCGGACCTACGCCCGGCACGGGGTGTCCCCGTTTGAGCGGGAGGTGCGGGTCAACCCCAACCGGACCGACGGCCAGGGCGGCTACTTCATCCCGCCGCTGTGGCTGGTCGATGAGTACGTGCCGCTGGTGCGCGCCGGCCGGCCGTTCGCCGAGGTCGTCCCTCAGTTCGACCTGCCGACCGGCACCGACAGCATCAACGTGCCGAAGGTCGCGACCGGCACGACCACCGGGGCGCAGTCCGCTGACGGTGGCGCGGTGGCCTCGACCGACCTGACGGACACGTTCGTCACCGCGCCGGTGCGCACGATCGCCGGCCAGCAGGACCTCGCGCTGCAGCTGCTCGACCAGTCACCGATCTCGTTCGACGAGGTCGTCATGCGCGACCTGCTCGCCGACTACAACCAGAAGCTCGACCTGGGCATGTACTCCGGCACGGGGCTCAACGGCCAGATCCGGGGCATCGACAACGTCGTCGGGATCAACACGGCGACGTACACCGACGGCACTCCGACCTTGCCGGAGCTGTACCCGGTCCTCGCACAGGCCGCGTCGCTCGTCTCGACGAACCGCAAGATGCCGGTCACCACCTTCCTGTGGCACTCCCGGCGCTGGTACTGGTCGATGAGCCAGCTCGACGGCTCCAACCGGCCGCTGGTCACCCCCTACCCGAACGTCGGCGCCCTGTCGCCGGCGGCCATCGCCACCGGCCTGGTCGCCGAGGGACCGGTCGGCACGGTCATGGGTGTGCCCGTGGTGATCGACCAGAACATCACCACGTTGGCGGGTGGCAGCTCCAACCAGGACACGATCTACGCCGTCCGGTCGAGTGACTTCTACCTGTGGGAAGGGTCGATGCGCACCCGGGTCCTTACCGAGGTGCTGTCGGGCACCCTGCAGGTCCGTGTCCAGATCTACAACTACGTCGCCTTCATGGCCGACCGCTACCCGGCGTCGGTGACCAAGGTCGACGGCACAGGCCTGGCCCTGACCGGCTGGTAGACCGCCCGTCCACTCCCGGGCATCCCTCTACAGCGGCGCCCGCGCGTCGAAAGGAGCATGACCATGCCTCTTGTGCGAGGCCGCTACGGGGTGCTGAACCCCGCCTGGCTGTGCGCCGGCACCCCGGCCGGTGTGGACCGGCGCAACCTGGACCGGTTCGACGTCGACGCGGACCTGGCCGCGCTCACCACCCAGGTGATGCTGTCCGTCGGCCTGCCCCTGCAGGCCGGCGACCTCGTCACCAACCTGTCGTTCAAGAGCGGTGCGATAGCGGCGGGCACGCCCACCAACTGGTGGTTCGCGCTGTACGACCCTGCCGGCAACCTGCTCGGCCAGACCGCCGACCAGCTCGCCGCGGCGTGGGCGGCCGACACCACCAAGACCCTGCCGCTCGCCACCCCGCAGGGCATCACCGCGGCCGGCGTCTACTACGCCGCCGTCATGGTCAAGGCGACGACGGTGCCGACGCTCGTCGGGGTGACGCTCGCCCGGGCGGCCGTGGCCACGGGGTTCACCGCGGCCGATCGGGTGCTCGCCCAGACCTCCGGGTCCGGGCTGACCACGACCGCGCCGCCGACGATCACCAGCCCCACTGCCGTCGCCACCGTCCCGCTGGTCGGTGCGTCGTGAACGCGGACGCCTACCTCGCCGCCCTGCGTGCCGAGCGGGCGTCGATCACCGGCAGGCCCGACCGGCTCGCCGCCGTCGACGCCGAGCTCGCCCGGCTCGGCGTTGAGATTCCGGAGACGAGCCGGCCGCCTGAGGAAACCCCCGAGGATGGCCGGATGCCACTCGAAAAATCAGCCCGGCGCTCGGCTCGCACACAGCCGACGTCCAGCTGACCACCCAGTCTGAGGAGCTGCCGCTGTGCCCGACCCACGTCCGATCTCCGAGGAGGTCACCGGCCAGCCGACCGGCCATGACACCCACCATGAGGATCTGGCGTGGGTCGTCAACCGGGCGCTGATCGCCGACAGTAACCTGGCGGATGTCGCCGATCCTGCGGCGGCCAGGGCCAGTCTCGGTTTGGGTACTGCGGCGTCCCGGGATACCGGGACGGGCTCGACACAGGTGGTCCTCGGCAGCGACAGCCGGCTATCCGACGCCCGAACGCCGTCAGCACACAGGACCTCCCATGCCACGGGCGGGTCGGACGAGCTCACCCCGGCCGACATCGGCGCTGCCACCTCTGGTCACACCCACAGCTACCAGCCACTCGACTCGGATCTGACGGCTATCGCCGGGCTGACCCCATCGGGCAGCGCGGTGATCCAGGAGTCAGGTGGGGTGTGGGCGGCGCGTACCCCGGCACAGCTCGCGGCGAGTCTGCCGGCAGACCAGGTTGCCGGTACGGCGAGTCTGCGGACCCTGGGCACCGGGGCGACACAGGCCGCTGCAGGCACCGACAACAGGATCGTCAACGCGCTTCAGGGAGTCGCCGCCCA
>NZ_CDWWXA010000167.1:0-8700 GCF_977971845.1 Frankia sp. CeCAU1
GTGAAAACGGCGCGAAGGCGGTGGCGGAGGAGGCGATGCGGGCCCGGGTGGGCCGGGAGTTCTTCGCCGCGCATCCGCTGGCGGATCTCGCGGGTCGGTCCGGGCGCTGGCTGGGGAGTCGGGGCCGGATCATCGAGCCGATGTTCAAGGCGCCGGGTGCGGACCGGTACGCGCCGATCGGTTGGGACGAGGCATTCGGGATCATCGCGGGGGAGTTGAACGCGCTGGACAGTCCAGACGAGGCGGTGTTCTACACGTCGGGTCGGACGAGTAACGAGGCGGCGTTCGTCTGGCAACTGTTCGCGCGGATGGTGGGGCGGAGATCGACGAACTGGCTGGGCGGGTGCTGGCGGCGCGGCGGGTGGTGGTGTGCTGGGCGACGGGGTTGACGCAGCACGCGAACGCGGTCGCGACGATCCAGGAGGTGGTGAACTTCCTGCTGTTGCGGGGCAACATCGGCCGGCCGGGGGCGGGGGTCTGCCCGGTCCGGGGGCATTCCAACGTCCAGGGCGATCGGACGATGGGGATCTGGGAGAAGATGCCGGCGGCGTTCCTCGACGCGCTCGGCGCCGAGTTCGCCTTCACCCCGCCGCGCCGCCACGGGTTCGATGTGGTGGGGACGATCCGGGCGATGCGCGACGGCCGGGTGAGGGTGTTCCTCGGCATGGGCGGGAACTTCGTGGCCGCGAGCCCGGACACCGCGGTGACGGAGGCGGCGATGCGGTCGTGCCGGCTGACGGTCCAGGTGTCGACGACGCTGAACCGGTCGCATGTGGTGACGGGCCGGGCGGCGTTGATCCTGCCGGCGCTGGGCCGTACGGAGATCGACGTGCAGGCCGCCGGACCGCAGCAGGTCAGCGTCGAGGACTCGATGGGGATGGTGCACGCCTCCCGCGGCGGTCTGGCGCCGGCCGGCCCGGGGCTGCGCTCGGAGGCTGCGATCGTCTGCAGCATCGCGGCGGCCACCCTGGCCGGCCAGCCGGAGGTGGCCGAATCGGGGCCGGCCGAATCGGGGACAGCGGACCGGTCGGGGCCGGCCGAATCGGGGACGGTGGACTGGGTGGGGCTCGCCGGGGACTACCGGCGGATCCGCGCCCACATCGCCCGGGTCGTCCCCGGGTTCACCGATTACGAGGCGCGCCTGGCCGAGCCGGGGGGGATTCCCGCTCCCGCACCCGCCGCGGGACAGCCGGACGTTCCCGACGCCGAGCGGGCGGGCCGCGCTGACGGTCAACACCTGCGAGGTGCTGCGGGTCCCGCCGGGACACCTGCTGTTGCAGACCGTCCGCTCCCACGACCAGTACAACACGACGATCTACGGCATGGACGACCGGTACCGCGGGGTGCGCCGCGGCCGGCGCGTCGTGTTCGTCCACCCGGACGACCTCGACGACCTCGGTGTCGCCGACGGCACCCACGTCGACCTCGTCGGGGTCTGGACGGACGGGATGGACCGGCGCGCGGAGAACTTTCGCGTCGTGGCCTACCCGACCGCCCGCGGCTGCGCCGCCGCCTACTTCCCGGAGACCAACGTCCTGGTCCCCCTCGACAGCACCGCCGCCCGCAGCAACACCCCCACCTCGAAATCCCTGGTCATCCGCCTGGAGGCAGGCTGAGACCGGGCCGGCACGGGCGAGTCGGAGGTATCCAACGGCCGGTCAGCCACGGTGGGAGCGGGTCCATATGATCATCTGGTCGCTCCTGTGCCCGGTCCGGCCTGTGGGCGGGTCCAATGGGTCGCCCGGCGGGGCGTATCGGTCGATCCAGGACGCGAGGGTGTCAGATGCGCCCTACTCGAAGCCCCGGCGCAGGGGTGTGTTCCGGCGGCTGGATCAGGCCGTCGCCAGCGTCGATCTGCCGGCGGAAGCCCCCCGCCGGGGCAGAGCGTCCGCGGCGCCTGCGGGGGTGGCTGGTCTGCGTCGTGCGAGACCGGGTTCTTGACGGCGGTTGCCGGGGAGGATGCGGCGCTCCCAGCCGAACAGGTAGAGCAGGATGGGGACGAAGGCGAACTTGAACAGTTCGAAACCCTGCGCGGAGTTGATGAGGGAAGCGACCAGGAAGGGTATGAAGAGGGCGGCCGATGCCGGCCGTTTGACCAGCTGCAGCAGGACCAGGAAGATCGCTGCCAACAAAGTGTACGCGCCGATCCGACCGAAGTCGAACAGCCAGGTCACGTAGAGGGAGTTGGCCGCGTAGTTCCGGTCGTCACCGTATTTCTGGGCGAGATAGACGGAGTTCGAGTTCGGGCCGTAGCCGATGTTCGGATGACCGTTCTGCCGAGTCTCGGCCATGACGATCCGCGCGCTCGTGTAACGGCCGTTGGCGGTGGCGGGTGCCGTGTCATCGCCCAGCGCATCGAGTCCGGCGACGAGCCGGCCGAACGCGACCGTCAGGCCGTTGTTGCTGGCCAGGTAGCCGGTCGGGTCGATCCGGCCGATCCCGGCGACGGTCAGTGGCAGGACGGCGGCGAGGACGATCGTCCGGCGGCCCCGGGCAGCCACCGCTCGAATCCCGTTGAGATAACAGAAGATCAGGCTGATAGAGGCGGTGAGCAGGACCGTGGGTGATTTGGTCAGCAGACCGGCGAGGACGACGAGTGCCAGGTTTCGCCACGACCTGCGCCGGACCGCCAGCAGGATCAGCACGGAGATGACCGGGGCCCAGGACGAGGGCTCGGCCAGCAGCCCGCGCAGCCGGGGCGTGCCGCCGGAGCCGGCGTCTACCCACACCGGCGCCGGTAGGACGGCGGCGACGGCATAGCCGGCCAAGGCGATCCACACGCAGCCCAGTGACATCCGCCAGAAGACGTGTTCGAGGTGGCGGCGATCGAAGAAGAATGCCGCAAAGACGGCGATCGAGGCGTAGAAGACGCCGAACCGCAGGCTTGCCGCGAGGTATTCGGCCGCGCCGTCCGGGCCCATCGGGGCCATCGGGGCAAGGGAGTAAAAGCACATGACCGCCGCGATGAAAAGTACGGCCAACAGGCTGCGCAGCGCGCTGTGGACGAAGGTGGCACCGTTGCGGCGCGAGACCAGGGAGAGCACCGCGAGAAAGGAATAGAGAAAAACCTGGATCTTTGTGGTCGGGATGCCCACCCTGGCCGTTGGGGAGACCGGAACGGTGCAGACCAGATAACAGCCGACAAACACCCAGGTCGCCAGCCGGGCGGCCGGCCCGATCAGCTCGTTCTGCTGCGTCTGCTCCGCGGTTTTTGGGGCGGTGTTCCACATCCCGGGGGAGCCGGCGGAGGTCGGATCGGGGGCAATCGTGACCGATCGCATCGCCGGCACCGTGGATTTCCCCCCAAGGGGTATAGACGCCGTGATTTCCCCGAAGCCCATGTGGAGCATGGTAACAACCGCTGGAGCGCTTTCCCTCGGCATCCCTCGGCGGTGGGGCGCGGGTGTCGCCGCGGCGACCCTTTCCGGGGATCGACTGCCGATAACCGGGCCTTCGCGGACGACGCACGCGTTCAGGGCCGGCGGCCCGTGCCGGAAATAACCTTCGCCGGTGCATTCGTCTTGGCACCACGGATCCCGGCCGCGATCACAAGGTCTCGAACGGAAAGGTCATCCTGTGCGTTCGCGATCCGGCGGGACCCCGCACCCCCGTCGTCCCGACCGCTGATCCTTTCCCCGCCGAGTTCTCCCTCCGGGCGGCGGGCGGGGAAACCCTCGGCGGGTGGGGTGGATCGATAGATGTTCTGTCTTTTGGTGTGATCATACTACGACTGTCGGTGTCGGGAGCGTGCTCCCGGTGCCGACGGTGCTGCCCATCAAGCGATGGATATCTGACCAGGTCACCTACATTGGCCCTCCGGGCAGGGCGTGATGGCAGCCAGCAGGTGGCGGTCACCCGACGGGCGGGCAGAGGGCGCGATGAAGACACCTGAGCGGTTGTTCGATCTCCCCGGCACGGTTGCCGTCATCACTGGCGGAAGCCGGTAGGCCGTTCGAAGCCCGTGTGCGGTGGTTTTCCCCGCCCGGGTCGACCTGCTGACCGCATTCATCCTGGACAGGCCCACTTTTAGGATCACCGGCGTGGCGACAGGCCCACTTCTAGCGTCACCGGCATCGCAGTGCACACGCGGGAAGGAAGTCACATGCAGGAAAGAGGCCACGTGCAGGAAAGAAGTCATGTGCCACTGGGGCGTCACGTGCGGGAAATTGGTCACGTGCGGGAAGGAGGTCACATGCGGGAAATTGGTCACGTGCGGGAAGGAGGTCACATGCGGGAAATGGGTCACGAGCAGGAAGCGGGTCATGTCCAGGAAGGAGGCCACGCGCCGCGGAGACGTCACGTGCGGCTGGTACGTCACGGGCGGCAGGACATCGTGAGGAGGGGACGGCGTTCCCGGCGGCGCCGGACCGTCATCGGGCTCGTCCTCGCCGCGACGACCGCGACGACGGCCACCGCGACGACCACCGCCCTCATCGACCCCGCCGCGGCCACCGGGCCGACCACGGCTTGGCACCACACATCCTCCTACCGCGGGGATGTGGTCTCCATCAAACGGCTACGGGTCCTGTCGGCGGAGTATGTGCGGGCGGTTCTGGCCGGTACCGGGTTCGACGCCGATCCGGAGGTGATCCGGTCGGGGGTGCGGACCTACCGGGTCGTGTACTACACGATCGACCCCCGTGGACGTCGGACGACCGCCAGCGGCCTGGTGGCGCTGCCGCGCACCGAGGACCGCTGGCTGCAGGTCGTCTCCTACGCCCACGGCACCGAGATCAACCGCGCGGACGCCCCGTCGACCGCGACCGATCTGGAGGCCAACTCCTGGGGGCAGGCCCCGGCCCTCACCTACGCCGCCGCCGGGTTCGCTGCGGTCGCCCCCGACTACCTGGGCTACGGCGTCGGGCCGGGTGACCATCCGTGGCTGGATGTCCCCTCGGAAACCAGCGCGTCGCTGGACCTGCTCCGTGCGGCGCGCACCGTCGCCGCGCGTGAAGGCCGGAAGTTCAAACGGGATGTGCTGGTCACCGGGTTCTCCCAGGGCGCTTCGGCGGCCACGGGACTGGGGAAGGCACTGTGGGCCGGCGCCGACCCGTCGTTCCGGCTTGGTGCCCTGGCGCCCGTCAGCGGAGCCTATGACCTTCGCTCCGTGGAGCTGCCGGCGTGGCTGAACGGGCAGGTCGCATGGCCCTTCGGCGTCGGCTACACCGCCTTCTTCCTCGTCTCCTGGAACCGCCTGTACCACCTGTACCGCTCGCCCGCGGAGGTGTTCCAGGATCCGAAGGTCGCGACGCTCTTCGACGGCAAGCACACCGGGGAGCAGATCCTCGCCGGCCTGCCGGCGACCACCGGCAAGCTGCTCACCCCGCACGGCTTCGACCTGCTCCGCAACCCCTGGGACGGGCTGGCCGTGGGGCTGTGGGCGGCGGACCATACCTGTTCGAACTGGAACCCGAGGGCGCCGGTCCGGCTCTTCGTCGGCGGCGCCGACCATCAGGTTCCGCGGGCCAACAGCGAGCATTGCCAGGCCGCGTTCCTGGCACGTGGCGCCGACGCCCCGATCATCAACCTGGGACCCAACGTCGGTCATCTCGACTCCAACAAGGCCGGTACGGCCGCGGTCGCCCGCTGGTTCCGGCAACAGGTGCAGCAGTAGCGGCGAGTTGACGGACCAGGGCGATCCATGCTCTCCGGCCTGATCCCGGACGGGCTGGGCCGGCCGGTCGGGACGCGGGTGGTTGTGGCATTCCACCCGCGTCCCGACTACCGCCGGTCCCATCGCCGGCGATGGTCGGTTCATCGTCAGCGGCGGTCAGGTATCTCGGCGCCTCCTGGGAGTGCAGACAAGATAATCAACGGCGTTGACGACGTTCCGACCGCCATTTTTGATCATGCCTAGATTCGGAAAGGCCACACCGGGGGCCCGATGGTTTCGGTGCGGACGGGGAAATTGGGGCTGGGCATATTGACCTCGAGTCCGAGCCTCTTGTTGATTTTGAGAGCGCGATTCGCATAAAAAGCGAGGATTCGCGGGGCCACTGACGCCACCGTGGCGGTGGCTGGCTCGGGTATGACGGCCGAAACTATCGCAGCTATGTCGACGCCGTTAGCGACCATCTCGGTCTCCTCTCTGGTGAAGAAGATCTTCCAACCCCTGTGGACGCTGGTGGCGGATGCCATTGATGCTCCGTTTATGTCTGACCTCAGGTCCCGACAGGCGACAGGCTTGCACCAGAGCGACGGAGACTCGATGGTAGTTCGCTGATGGCGCAATAAGCACTTACTTGCGGTAATGGCACCGCTGGGCGTTTCCGCGGGCAGGATGCGGCCGACCGGGCGGGTGACCAGCCGTCGGACGATGATGGTGCGGTGGGTGCTCGACACATCCCTGAAGCCCATAGGTGGCCCATGGCCGGCGTTGACCGCCTGAACGATCTTCCTGCCCGGCGGGATACCAGCTCCGCTCAAGAGAGGAAAGGAGGAAAGGAGGAACGAAAGGGGGGAGGGACCGGGCGAAGGAAGAAATGATCGGGCAACGGGAAGAGGAAACCCGACGCGCGCAGTCCGCCGTCCAGGGGACGGGCTCAGGAGTGACTCAAGGGCGGTTCAGGAGACGGGCCGGGGGCTGTTCATGGGCGGGCCAGACGGTGGATCAGGCGCCGTGGCGTCGCTCCCTGGCGGCGAAGCTGCGCAGGGCGCGCAGGAAGTCGATCTCACGGAACGCCGGCCAGTACGCCTCGCAGAAATACAGCTCCGAGTAGGCGCTCTGCCAGAGCAGGAAGTTGGACAGGCGCTGTTCCCCGCTGGTGCGGATCACCAGATCGGGGTCGGGCTGGCCGGCGGTGTAGAGGTGCTGGGCGATGTCGTCCACGGTCAGCGTCGACGCGACGTCGGTCAGCGAGTCCCCGGCCTCGGCCCGCTCGTGCAGCAGCTCGCGCAGGGCCTCGATGACCTCCTGGCGACCCCCGTACCCGACGGCGAGGGTGACGTGGGCGCCGGTCGTGACGCCGCGGGTCGTCTCCACGGCCTCCTTGAGGACACGGGCCGTGCTGTCCGGCAGCGTGTCCAGCATGCCCGCGAGATGGACCTGCCAGCGGGCGTCCGGCCGCCCGAGCCGGCCGGCCACCACCTGCTCGATCACCTGCATGAGGAAGGCGACCTCGGCGTCCCCGCGCTGCTGCAGATTCTCCGTCGAGCAGACGAACACGGTGACGTGTTTGATTCCGACAAGCTCGCACCAGGACAGGACGTCCTCGGCGTGCTCAGCGCCGTACTTGTGGCCGAGGCTCGGATTCGCCATGCCCATCTCGCGGGCCCAGCGGCGGTTGCCGTCCATGACCAGCCCGACGTGCGCAGGCAGTGGACCCGCCATGACCTGCCGACGCAGGCGACGGGTGTAGAGCGCGTAGAGGGGGCCGGCCGTCATCTGCACCTTCGATTACACCTTCGATTGTGGGACGCCCGGCGATCGCGGGGCACCCGGGGGAGGAGGAGTCCGGGAGAGCCCATGGTCGGAGAGGGGTGCATGGCCGCTTCCGGCCTGTGGTCGATGGGCCTGTGGTCGATCTGTCGTCGGTGCCGTGGGTGTCGCATCGCCGCATGCGGGGTAGCGGGGTAGCGGGGTAGCGGAGGAGTGGTACGTCGGAATACCAGTGTGCCCTCTCCCGAAGAAGGGCTTCCGCGGGGGGGGCTCGGGCCGGCGCCGCGATCGGGCGGTCCACCGGTCACAGGACCGCCACCGGCCCACCCGCCCCGTGCAGGTCCAGCGCCGGAATCACCAGCCAGTTCTCGTAGCCCCCCGCCCGGGCGTGCCGGTTCGCCTCGGCCGGTGTCACGAAGAACCCGACGACGCCTTCCACCGCCCGATCCGGCCCGATGAGGACCGCCAACGCCCATAGCGGGCCGGATTGCTGCGGATTCGCGGCCGGAATATGCGACCACACGTCCGACCAGCTCGACTGGTCAGTCGAGGACTCCATCACGCACCCCTCTTCACGCAGCTCGTCCGGAGCCACCCACGGCGGCTATGGCGGACGAAGGTCGACCGGCGAGAACCATTGGTATCACTATCGGTGCCGTCTCTGCGTCTTACGGTGACATTCGGTAAGTTTCTGTCCATACTCTCGCCACGGCGCTCCAGATGAACAGCTTGGCGCCTCGGGCCCCTCTTCCGTGCCTATTTCAACACGAGCGCAGGCTGAGACGTGACACACGGGCCGCCGTTCGGCGATGCTTTGATGATTTGAGTTCTTCGGACCCGTTCCAGGCCCTCGCGGTCGGCGGTCCAGCGAGGGAGTTCGCGCAGGTTGTCCGCCATGGCCCTTGGCCTCTCGCCGGGCACCGCGGGGTTCAAACGTCTGCACGTGCAGCCGGCTCTCACGATGGGACCGGACCCAATTCTTCTGGAGTATGCACGCGCAGATGTACGGGCGTGCGCATACGCGTACGGTTACTGGTCAGGTATTGACCGGCTTGTGGTGACTTTGAGTTAAGCCGCCGAGAGGGTGGGGGTCTGTCTGGTGGGATGCCCAGGTCGGTCAGGAAGCGCAGGTAGTCGTCCTCGCGGTCGGCGAGGCGGCGGGCCAGGGCGTTCTCGGCGCGCATCGGCTTCCTTGCCCGCGGGGAGGTCTGGCTGATCCCGACCTGGACGGCGTGGCGGAACCGGCGCGGGCGTCGGCGGTGAGGCGCTGCAGGTCGACGAGGGCGTCGCGGGCCTGGCTGGCCCAGCAGAGGAACCGGCCA
>NZ_CDWWXA010000168.1:0-6174 GCF_977971845.1 Frankia sp. CeCAU1
GGGTTGGAGGCCAAGCCAGGCCAGCTCGTTGACCCCGATCCGCAGGGCGGGTTCGGGAATTCCGGGCAGGTCGCCGAGGAAGTTGACCAGGATTCCAGCGTCGTGCAGTCGCCCGGCGGCATCGGCGGCTGCGATGCCGTGCGGGGCGGTCCGCAGCCAGAGCTGGTGTCCCTTGCTGTAGCCGAACGTGGCGCCTTCCGGGGGCAGGCCATGGTCGGCCAGGCGCGCGCCGAGGGCGCGGGCGTTGGCGATGATCGAGCGGGGGTAGCCGGGGCAGCGTTCGGCGAACAGCGCGAGGGCCAGGCCGAGGGCGCAGGTGGCGCCGTGGTGGTGGCTGGAGATGACGTGCGGCTGGACCACGCGGAGCAGGCGGGCGACCGCCTCGTCCCTGGTGGCGATGATGCCCTTCTGCGGGCCGGGGAGGGTCTTGTGGGTGGACCCCCCGAAGCTGTCGGCTCCGGCGTCCAGGGCACGGCCGATCAGGTCAGCGGCCGGGAACCGCAGAACCTGGTCGGGCAGCAGGAGAATGTTTCGCTCCGCGAACCAGGGCTGCGCGGAGAGCACGGCGCCCGTGCACTCCGCCAGTTCCGGGCGTTGGGTGGTGAACGCGACCGGCAGGCCCGCGGCTGCGGTCCTGGCGATGACGTGCCGGGCGGTGGCCTCCCTTCCCGGCCCGAGGACCATGACCAGGCGCAGCGCTGTGGCGTGAGGCAACAGCAGGGCGAGGGTCTCGCCCAGCGGCGTGGACCCAGGTCCGAGCGGCAGGAGCTCCTTGCCGAACGGGAGGCCGAGGCGGCTCCCAGCCCCTGCGCAAGGGAGGATCACGGTCGATCTGTGGGAGGTCACTGGACGCCAGCCATGACGTGCACGCAGGCCTGGCCGATGACGGCGGCGATCCTACGGACGTGCTCCTCGGTGATGATCAGCGGCGGCGCGATCTGCAGCACCGCGCCCATCGGCCGGACCAACACGCCCCGGCGCATGCACTGCTCGGCCACCTGCCCTGCGAGTGCGTCGCTGGCCAGCTCCACCCCGGCCAGCAGCCCCCGGCCTCGGACATCCCGGACGGCGGGATGCCGCCGCAACCGCTCCAACTCACCGAGAAGAACGGTCCCGCGCTGGCGGGCGCGCCCGACGAGGCCGTCACGGTCGATCACATCCAGGCATGCCAGCGCCGCAGCACATCCGGTGGCATGGCCCGAGGTGGTGTGCCCGTGCCGTAGCCCGCCCAGCAGTGGGTCGCCGGCGAACGCCTCGTAGACCGCCTGCGTAGTCGTGACCGCAGCAAGCGGGAAGTGCCCGCCGGTCAGGTGCTTCCCAGTCGTCACAAGGTCCGGGACGACCCCGTCATCGTGCTGGAAACCGAACATCCGGCCGGTCCGACCGAGACCGGTCATCACCTCGTCGACGATCAGCAGCACACCGTGCTCGTCACACGTCCGCCGCGCCCCGGCCAGACAGCCGGCGGAACTCGCCATACTCGGACCCGATCCGGCAACCCACCAGGTCCGAGATCGGATCCGCCTGTTCCTCTGAACTCAGGCTGCAGGCGCGAGCAAGGTCTCTTGGCATCGGTCATCCGCCCTGGTCAGCCTTGTTCTTTCCAGGCAGGTCCGGCCGAGAGAAGCCCGGCTCGCTGCCAGATCAGCAAATACTGTGCCCCCCCCCCCGGAGAATTCGCCGTTCTGGCGGGATCGCTGGCCGTCGTGACAGCGGTAACGAAGCGTGGGGACGTCGAGCAGGATTCCGGGGGCGAGCGCGGAGCCGGCGACGAGGGTAGCGGTGTCCTCCACACCGTGGAGGGCGGCCCATCCCCCGAGGGCGAGCAGCAGCGTGCGCCGCCACATCACGCCCGCGGGATGCACCGGCGGCATCGTGCGGTCGGGCAGACCCGCCGCCCAGACAACGGCGAGCGCGCCACGCGCCAGCGGTCCGGCAGGCACAGTCAGTGGTGAGGCGTGCAGGGTGCCGTCGGGGTGCAGGTCACGGGCGTGGCCGGCCGCGTAGCCTGCGGCCGGCTGGCTGCCGAGCGCGCCACTGAGAGCGGCGAGCGTGTCCGGTTCGAGTTCGTCGTCGGCATCCAGGTTCTGGACCAGCGGGGCGGTGCACTCGCCGAGGGCGATGTTGCGGGCGACCGCGGGTCCTTCCAGGGTGCCGTGCGCGGCGATCCGGACCCGGCCGTCCCCGGCCGCCCCGCAGCCGGTCAAGGTGTCGACCACCGCCGCGGGCGGTCCGTCGATCTGGACCCGCCAGGTCCAGTGGGGATGGCTCTGGCGGCGCAGCGAGTCCCACGCCGCCGGCAGGTAGCCCGCGTACCCGGCGTGGACCGCGGTGACCACATCCACCCACATGCTCGCAGAATGTACCGACCCGACCCGATTCCGTGGTAGATATTCCAGGAAGATCCAGCGGAGGGAGCCCTGTGGACGTCGCATCCATCAGCACGCGACTCAGCCTGGCGGCCTCCTCAGCCGATTCCCGCGAACTGGACAGGATCTGCGAAACCGTGGCCGCCGAGCTGATCGGCGCAGACCTCGAACCACCCTTCCGTATCCCGTCGGCGGACTTCGTCACCGACCCCTGGCTGATCTGCGCCGACAGGTACTGGCGCCGCCGGCTGCTCGCCGAGCCCACCGTCGAGGCCGCCGCCCGCTGCGCCCACTGGCTCCACGACCACACCGACCCGCCCGTCCGCCCGGAGATCGTCGAGAAGTGGGCGCTGGGCTACGCGTTCATCACCAAGGACAACGTCGAGTCCCGCCACGACCTCACCCTCGCCACCGGCCGGCTCGTCGAGACCTACCGGGGCTCCGCGGACATCGCCTACTTCGCCACGCTCTACCACGCCGGCAAGCTACGGTCGAACTTCTGGTTCGACGAACTCCACCAGTTCCTCGAATCCTCCCTGCTCGCCGTCGCCGCCGGCCAGCACCACGACGACCCGCTCTTCACCGGTCTGCGCGCGTTCGCAGCCTTCGGCAGCCGCACCATCACCACCGGTCACGCCCTCGACCTCCTCGACACCGCCTGGAACACACCCGGCCGCTCCCGCGCCGTCGTCGACGTCTGCCTCAACGCCCTGTCCGCCGCCCCGCCGTTCCCCGGCCAGGGCGACCAGCTCCGCCGCCGAGCCACCGACGCGGTCGCCGAGTTCCCCGACGACCACCTCTTCCACTTCCGCCTCGCCAGCGGCCAGCGCCTGTGCGCCGACCACCCCGACGCGCTGGCGACCATCGACACCGCCCTACGTCTGCTGCCGGCCATCGGTTCCCGCATCAGCCACGAACTCCTCCAGGGGCAGTACCTGCGGGAACGAGAAAGGATCCAGGAAGGGCTCGATCGCGCCACCTGGACCCACGACCAGCAGACCCGCTGGCGTGACCAGGACACCGCCAACCGCGACCTGCGCCGCACCCTGGCGACCTCCGCCATTCGCGCCGTCGAACTCGTCACCGTCTTCACCGCCGCCATCGCCTTCGCCGTCGGCTCCCTGCAGGTCACCCTCACCGGCGACCTCTCCTTCCGCGACCGCGCCCTGCTACTCGCCGTCCTCGGCGGCGGACTCCTCCTGTTCGCCACCATCATCGTCGCTGGCACCTGGATCATCGCCGGCCGCCACCACCCCGACTCCGCCCCGCAACCAGACAGACGCACCCAGCCATGATCCCGGCGCCCACACGCGTACCTGTGCCCAGCAGGTACAGCGGAGCGCCTTGGTTCGAGGACAGGAGACGCTGTCCCCGCGGCCTTCGCCGGGTTTCTCCCGGGGCGGTGCGGTGGGCGATGCGGTGGTCCTCGCCCCGATACGGGCCGACCAGCGGTCCGACCGTTCCGACGGTCGGACCGCTGGTCGGGGCTCGGTGAGATCGGTGGATTGGTCCCGAGCGGTACCGGCGCCGGCCAGTCGACGTAGGCCTGACGTCGCGGACGCGGATCGCCGGCGGGCCACAGGCTTCCACCGGCGTGATCGGCACGGTGACCTGGTGGACGCAGAGAAGTGTCGAGTCCGAGGCTCAGACGCCAAAGCGATTCGCACCTATTGGGCGCATTACTCTGGGGCATGGGACGTAGACAGCCGGCAGGCGGGGTGGCCGTCGTGACGGAGCAGAACGCGACGGAATCGGGCGGGCCTCCCGTCGATCCGGCGCGCAGCGGATCCGCGGGCTCCGGCGACAGCGCGGCGGGGCAACTCCGTCTTCCCTCGCCGGACGTCCTTCGTGAGCGGCTGACGCGGCAAGGACTCGATCCCGACGACGTCGGTCAGATGGTGGACGTCTCAGCGGTCGGCATCACGGCAGAATGGTGGCGGAACACCAAGGTCGAGGACTGGCATGCCGGTTCCGACATCGGCGCCTTGTCTGACGTCGACATGTACCGCTTCAACACGCGCACCACCTCGAAGGTGCGAGAACGGCTCAGGAGATGGCGCCGCCGGGAAGGGCGGGGTCAAACGGTCGTAGCGACGCCTCGATAGGATGATCGTCTTGGCGTCGAGGGACTGGATGGTGGATGGGCCGGCGGGATGACTCGTCCACGCCCACCATGATATCCGTAGATCATTCGGAAGACGTTCTTCGTGCTCCACGTGCGTCAGCCCCACCGCCCGAACGGGCGGTGGGGCTGCCCCCCGGCACAGCCGCGGCGACGATCGGTCCCCGGCCACCGGTCCCCGGCCACCTGTCCCCGGGTAGCGGAGCCGGAGGACCCGCTGATCAGTCCGGGGGATCGTCGCCGAAGGGCCCGTCCGGGCCGTACGCGGCGACCTCGATGTCGATCATTGGAGGGCGCTGCGGATCCTGCAGGGGACGCAGCGGTGAGGTCGTCCCGCGGTGGTCCGCCCCCTGTTCCCACACGTTGAACTCGGCCATACTCGCCCAGACGCTGACCACCGCGAACCGGGACGGGTCCGCCGCCGACCGGTGCAGCGTGTTACCGAGCAGGCCAGGCGTGCCGACCAGCTTGGAGCTGATCTCGTGGTAAGCCCGCTCCACCGCGCCGGGATCGCCGGGCGGGTCGACCGCCCACAGCATGACCCGAACCTTCGTCGGACCGGCCACGGTCAGCTTCCCGCCGGAACGGTCAGGGAGGCCGCGCCGGCCAACTGGGCGACGACGGTACCGGTGACCATCGAGGCACTGGCACGCAACGGGTGCAGCGCCTTGCGGTGCACCAGGTGACGCTCGCTGTGCTCGAACTCGCGAAACTTCTCCTCGTCAACCCAGTCACTGACGATGTAGTACGTGCTCGGCTCCTCCTCCGAGCGGATCAGCCACTGCCCGAGGTTCGCCGGGTGCGAGGTGACCGCGTCGCCGATCCGCAGCCAGGTCTGCTCGAACTCGCCCTCCCGACCGGGGTGGATCCGCATTGTCAGCATGATCCGAAAAGGCGGGGTCGAGGTCATCAGATGCCTCCGTCCACGGCAAAGGTGGCGCCGTTGACGTAGGACGACACGTCGCTGGCCAGGAACAGGACGACCGCGGCGACCTCCTCGGCCGTCCCGATGCGTCCCAGCGGGATGCGGTTGGTGTAGGCCGCCCTGACGGCCGGGTCGATGCCCTCGGCATGGTGGGTCTCGATGACTCCCGGGGAGACCAGGTTCACCCGGATGCCGCGGACACCGAGCTCCTTGGACAGCGAGCGGGTCAGTCCGATCAGGCCGGTCTTCGCCGCGGTGTAGTGGGCCCGCAGCGGCAGACCGACCACCCCGGAGCCGGATCCGATATTGATCACCGAACCGGAGTCCCCCAGCAACGACAACGCGCCCTGCGTGACGAGGTGAGTGGCGGTGAGGTTGGTGGTCAGCACCTGCGTCCACTCGTCCAGGGGCAGCTGCGCGTAGGGGATGTGGCTGATCGTGCCGACGTTGTTCACGACGATGTCGAGGCCGCCCAGGTGGGTGCCGGTGGCCTCGACGAGCTCGGTGATCTGGCCCGGATCGGCGACGTCGGCCTGGACGAGCAGATGGTCGCCGCCGGTGTCCTTGAGCTCGCGGCGCAGGCTCTCGGCCTCCTCGGTCTGGCGCTGGTGGCCGGCAACGACCGTCGCTCCGGCTCGGGCGAGGCCGAGCACCACGGCCCGTCCGATGCCGCGGGTACCGCCGGTAACCAGGGCGCGTCGCCCGGCCAGGTCTGGGAACATCGCTGACTGTCTCCTGTGTCAAGGTGTCGACTGGTG
>NZ_CDWWXA010000168.1:6397-8762 GCF_977971845.1 Frankia sp. CeCAU1
GTCGGAGGTGAGCGGGCAGGAGCGGGGGCAGGCGGTGCGGGCAGGCGGTACGGGTGGGTACGTCCTCCTCAGCGAGGACCGACGGCGCGAACCACGAGGCTGCTGTTGAAACCGCCGTGGCCGCGGGCGTTCACCAGCGCCACCCGCACGGGTACACGCCGGGGCGTGCGCACGAGGTCGAGTCCATGGGCCGGATCGGGGGTGTCGAGGTTGCCCACCGCCGGGATGACCCCGTCCCGGATGGACAGCAACGCCGCGGCCACCGTCAACGCCGAGCCGCCGGCGAGGAGCCTGCCGACGAAGCCCTGCGGCGCCGTCACCGGGACCGTCCGGGCCCCGAAGACCGTGCGGATCGCCGCCGCCTCCTGGGCGTCGAGGTCCGGTGAACCAGCGCCGTCCGCGAAGACGACATCGACGCCGTCCGGGGTGAGGCCGGCGTCGCGCAGGGCCCGGCGCATCGCGGTGGCGAGCCAGCGCGCGTCCGGGGCGGGGCGTTCGTGGTGGGCGGCGTCGTGCGTCGCGGCGTAGCCGGCGATCTCGCCGTAAACGTGCGGGGCTCCCCGGGCGGCGGCGGCGGCCGGATCCTCGAGCACGAGCGTCGCGCCACCCTCACCGGGCAGGTAACCGTTCGCCCGAACGTCGAACGGCTTGTAGCCGTCCGCCGCGACGGTCGCGGTGCTGACCCGGCCACCGGACAGATGGCCGGCAATCGCATAAGGCGTCAGGCTCGCCTCGGCCCCCCCGGCGAGCACCGTCGGCGTGCCGCGGCGGATAATCCGCCGGGCCTGGGCCAGGCTGTCGATTCCGCCGGCACCGTCACTGACCAGGACCCCCGATGGCCCCTTCAGACCATACCGGATCGAGGTCTGCCCGGTCGTCGCCGCGTAGAACCAGGCGATCGACTGATAGACGCTCACCGCAGTGCGGCCCCGGGTCCACAACCGTCCCAGCTCGCGCTGTCCGATGTCGACACCGCCCGACCCGCTGCCGAACACCACCGAGGTCGCATACGGATCGTGCGCTGCCGGGTCGTAGCGCGCATCGGCCATGGCGAGGCGCGACGCGGCCATCCCGAACCAGGTCCACCGATCGGTCTGGACGATGTACCGCTTGTCGACGTAGTCCTCGACCGCGAAACCGGCGACCTCTCCGGCAAGGGTGGCGTCGTACCAGGTGGTGTCGAACCGGCTGATCGGCGCGATCTTCAGCTCGCCGCGCAGAGTTGATGCCCAGTACTCCTCCGTCCCGATGCCGCTGGGCGCGAGGACGCCGAGACCGGTGACGACCGGCCGGACCGGGGCCTGCGGCGAACCGTCCCGGTACGCGGGTCCCGCGGCCGTCGCGACGGAGGCCTCCACGGCGGCGTTCATCGCGTCGGGGCGGCGAGGACGATCGCCGACTGGAAGCCACCGAAACCGCTGCCGACCGACAGGGCCACGTCGACAGTGTGGTCCCGGGCGATGTTCGGGACGTAGTCGAGATCGCACTCGGGGTCGCGGGTGGTCCAGTTGGCGGTGGGGGGGATGACGTCGTTCTCGATCGCCAGGGCGCAGGCAGCGATCTCGATCGACCCGATCGCGCCCAGCGAGTGCCCGATCATCGACTTGATCGAGCTGACCGGGATGTCATACGCCCGCTGTCCCAGCGAACGCTTGAAGGCTGCCGTCTCGTGCCGATCGTTCTGCTTGGTGCCCGATCCGTGCGCGTTGATGTAGTCGATGTCGTCGGCCCCGACCCGCGCCGCGTCCATCGCGACCCGGATCGCCTCGGCCATCTCGACCCCGTCGGGGCGCAGTCCGGTCATGTGGAACGCGTTCGAGCGCGAGGCGTACCCACCCACCTCGCAGTAGATGTGCGCACCGCGCGACCGGGCGGCGGTGAGCTCCTCCAGGATGAGTACGGCGCAGCCCTCCCCCATCACGAAGCCGTCCCGGCTGGCGTCGAAGGGACGGGAGGCGTGTTCGGGGTCGTCGTTGCGGGCTGTCGTCGCGCGGATCGCGTCGAAGGAGGCCATCGAGATCGGGGAGATCGGCGCGTCGGAGGCACCGGCGATGACGATGTCGGCCTCGCCGTCGACGATGAGCTGATGGCCGTAGCCGACCGCGTCGATGCCCGAGGTGCAGCCGGTGGAGACCACGAAGGCTGGGCCGTGCGCCCCGAACCGGCAGGCCAGTTCGGTGGCCAGGCAGCTCGGCACCATCGCGTGGTAGAGGAACGAGCTGGCGTACCGGGGATCAACCTCCCAGTCCCGCCCGCTGTCGGAGACCTCGACGTACTCGTTCTCCAGGCGGGTGGTCGCGCCCACCGCGCTGCCGATGCTGACGCCAACGATCGGGCCGTCCCCGCCGTCCCCGCCGTCCCCGCC
>NZ_CDWWXA010000169.1:0-8431 GCF_977971845.1 Frankia sp. CeCAU1
GGCCGTTACCCGCTATGCGCTCGCTCGCATTCCCGGGGGACTACCCCCGGGAGCTGTGAGGATGGGGAGGATGCGATCGGTTTCCCATGCCTACCCGGGCGACCTCACGTTCCGCCGTGCGACCGAGGCCGACGTCGCGGCGATCGTCGAGCTCGTCGAGTCCGCGTACCGGGGGGAGTCCAGTCGCGCGGGGTGGACCACCGAGGCCGACCTGCTCGCCGGGCGGCGCACCGACGCCGCCGCGGTCGGCGCGGCACTGGCGGCGCTGGACAGCGTGGTGCTGCTCGCGCAGGACCCGGACGGAGCCCTCCTCGGCTGCTGCCACGTGGAACGACGGGTCGAGCCACCGGCCCGGTCGGGGCACACGGCGACCGAGGTGACCGCGGCGACCGAGGTGACCGAGGTGACCGCGGCGACCGAGGTGACCCGGTCGGGGTATGCCACCCACGGGCAGGCTGACGCGGAGCGGTGTGGCCCGGATGCATCACCGTTGATCGGGTCCTACTTCGGCATGTTCGCGGTAAGCCCGACCCGCCAGGGCAACGGGCTCGGCGACACCCTGCTGCGGCTCGCCGAACGGCACGCCGTGACGGCCTGCTCCGCGGCCTGGATGGACCTGCTGGTCATCGCCCAACGGGCCGAGCTGATCGCCTGGTATCAGCGGCGCGGATACGTCCTGACCACCAGAACGAGCCCGTTCCCCTACGACGACGAACGGTTCGGCCGGCCGCTGCGACCGGATCTCTACTTCGTCGTCCTCCGCAAGAGGTTCGGCGACCGCCCGGGGTTCAGCGACCGCTGAGCGTGCCGGACCGTCCGTGCCGGACCGTCAGCGTGTCTCCGGCGAGGTCGACGACCACCGCGGAACCGTCGTCGACCTCACCGGCGATCATTTCCCGCCCGATCCGGGTCTCCACCTCGCGTTGCAGGTAGCGGCGCAGCGGGCGGGCGCCATGGACCGGGTCGTAGCCCTGACGGGCGATGAACATCCGGGCCGGCTCGGTGATGTCCAGGGTGATGCGCCGATCCGCCAGTCGGGCCCGCAGATCGTCCACCAGCAGCTCGACGATCCGCTCGATCTCGGGCAGGGTCAGCGGGGAGAACAGCACGACCTCGTCGAGCTGGTGGAGGAACTCGGGCCGGAACGCCCGGCGCAGGTCGGCCGTGATCCGAACGCGGACCTCGGGCCCGGCTGTCCCATCGGCGTCCGGACCGCCGGTGAGCCGTTCGGACCCCACACCGGAGGTCAGGATGACGACGGTGTCACGGAAGTCGACGGTGCGTCCCCGGGCGTCGGTGAGCCGACCGTCGCTCAGGACCTGCAGCAGGATGTTGAGGACGTCGGAGTGTGCCTTCTCGATCTCGTCGAACAGCACCACCGCGTAGGGCTTGCGTCGTACCGCCTCGGTGAGCTGCCCGCCCTCGACGAGCCCGGTCTGGCCGGGTGGGGCGCCCAGCAGCCGGCCGACGCTGTGCCGCTCCTGGTACTCGCCCAGGTCGATGCGGATCAGGCTGTCCTCGGAGTCGAACAGGGCCGTCGCCAGGGCCCGGGCCAACTCGGTCTTCCCGATCCCCATCGGCCCGAGGAAGAGGAATGACCCGATCGGGCGGCGCGGGTTCCCGATGCCCGCGCGGGCCCGGAGCACCGTGTCGGCGACGAGCCGCACCGCCTCGTCCTGTCCGACGACCCGGGCGCGCAGGACCTGGTCGAGGCGTCGCAGCTTCTCCCGTTCCCCCTCGAGGAGCCGGGCCACCGGGATCCCCGTCCAGCGGGAGACCAGATCGGCGATCTCGTCGGCGGTCACCGTCTCGCGCAGCAACCGGTGGCCGCCCCGCTGGGGGGTGAGCCGTTCGGACTCGTCGGCGAGCCGCCGGTCCAGTTCGGGCAGGCGGGTGTGGCGCAGCTCCGCCGCGGTCCCCAGGTCGTGTGCCCGTTCGGCATCCTCGGCCCGCCGCCGGGCCTGTTCGATCTCCTCCCGCAGCCCCCGGACCCGCCGAATGGCCTGGCGTTCGGCCTCCCACCGCGCGCGCATCGTGTTCGCCGCGGCCCGCACGTCGGCGAGTTCCCCACGGAGCTGGTCCAGGCGGGCGGTGCTCGCCGGATCGGATTCCTGCGCGAGTGCGGCCTCCTCGATCTCCAGCCGGACCACCCTACGGATGATCTCGTCGAGGCCGGTCGGCATCGAGTCGATGTCGGTGCGCAGCATGGCGCCCGCCTCGTCGACGAGGTCGATCGCCTTGTCCGGCAGGAAACGGTCGCTGATGTACCGATGGGACAGCACCGCCGCCGAGACCAGGGCCGCGTCGGCGATCCGAACCCCGTGGAAGATCTCCAGCCGTCCTCGCAGCCCGCGCAGGATGGAGATGGTGTCCGCCACCGATGGTTCGTTGATTATGACGGTCTGGAACCGGCGTGCGAACGCGGGGTCGGACTCGATCTGCCGGCGGTACTCCTCGAGTGTCGTCGTCCCGATCAGGTGCAGGTCGCCGCGGATCAGCAGCGGCTTGAGCACGTTGCCGGCATCCGTCTTCCCTTCGGCGGCACCCGCCCCCAGGACGGCGTGCAGTTCGTCGACGAACAGCAGGATCCGCCCCTCGGATGCCTTGACCTGGGCCATGACCGCCTTGAGTCGTTCCTCGAACGCGCCGCGGTGCGCCGTCCCGGCCGCCAGCGCGCCCAGGTCGAGCTGGAACACCCTCCTGTTCCGCAGGCTGTCCGGAACCTCCCCGCGGAAGATCCGGTCGGCGAGGCCCTCGACGATCGCGGTCTTGCCGACTCCGGGGTCGCCGAGCAGCACGGGATTGTTCTTCGTCCGGCGGGACAGGATCTGGATCACTCGGCGGATCTCGGTGTCCCGCCCGATCAGGGGGTCGAGGCGGCCGTTGCGGGCGTCGACGACGAGGTCGCGTCCGTACTTCTCCAGCGCGTCGTCCGTGGCCGTCGGCGAGGCGGAGAGGATGCGCCGGTCTCCGCGCACCCGGGTCAGCGCGATGAGCAGCCGTTCCCGGGTCAGACCCTGCTCGTGCAGGATCCGGCCGGCCGGTGTCGTGGGTCCCTCCTCGAGCAGGGCCAGCAGCAGGTGTTCGACCGAGATGTACTCGTCGCCGAGGCGGTGTGTCTCCCGTTCGGCGGCGTCGAGGGCCCTGGACAGCCGCTGCGTCATGTACACCTCGCCCGGTCGGACCCCCGGTCCGGACACCCGCGGTCTGCGCTCCAGCTCCGTCTCCACCGCACCGGTGAGGGCGGGTGGGGTACCACCCGATGCGACCATGAGGCGCGGGACCAGCCCGTCCGGCTGCTCGACAAGCGCGGCGAGCAGATGTTCCCCGTCGACCTCGGTGTGGCCGAATCGCATCGCCCTGGTCTGGGCCGCCTTCAGCGCGTCCTGGGCGCCCTCGGTCAGCTTGGTCAACTTCATCGGTGCTCCTCGCCGGGGCCGTCGCGGCCGGGGCCGTCGCGATGGCCGCGGATGCGCTGTTCGAGTTCGTCGATGCGGTCGCGCAGGTCCAGCACGACGCCGGTGGCCGCATAGGTAATGCCGAGGTCGCGGCGCAGCCGTTCGATACGCACCGCCCGCCCAACCGCGCGGATCGGCAGCCACCACTGCCCCGCCTGGTCGACGTGCACGTCGAGCAGGCCGAGGGCGACCAACCGGCGGACGATGTCCGGACCCAGCCGGGTGAGCAGGCAGAAGGAGTCCAGTCCGAGAAGATCCAGACCGGGTTCGACGCCGCCCGGGTGGGTGATCCGGGTGACCGGGACGGTCGGGCCGGGATCGCTTCCGACGGCCCATCCCACGATTACCTCCTGCTGATGGATACCTCTTGCTGATGGGCCGATCCGGTGCTCCCCGCCCGCATGGGAGATGTGGAGGGCCGGTCCGGAGGAGCGCACCGCCCGTGCGGCGGAGACCTGGCCTGGGCGCGGGTACGGTCGAGTCAGATCATCTCCGGGTAGTGGTCCGATTACCCATGTGACCGTAGGTCGGACCCGAGGGCGTTCGCAACCAGAGGTGACGACTCAACGACGGATAGGTGTGGTCTCCGGGGATGGCCGCGCTTGCCAGGCGCCTGCGGGCGCGACGTCCGATTTCCGCCAGCATGCGAGGCGGGACTCGTCGAGAGTGGGTGGAGTGATGACGGACCGGAGCCGCTACGAGGCTTTGCGTAGCCGGGACGCGCGCTTCGATGGCGCGTTCTTCTTCGCCGTCACCACCACCGGCATCTACTGCCGCCCGAGTTGTCCAGCCATCACGCCGAAGCGGGAGGACGTCCGGTTCTTTCCGACGGTACCGGGTCGAGGACGGGCAGGTGTGGTCGATCCTGGCATTGCGCGGCCAGGGTGTGCAGTTCGGTGGCGTTCTCGAACGTCAGCATCCAGGGGGTACATCCAGGGGGTAGCAGCGGCGTCCGAGCGTCCAGCCGGGATGGTCCCAGTGGTTGCCGAGTCGGTCCAGGCTGGCGAAGCGGTGCCAGTCGTCAACGACTGAGCCCGCGGTGCGCGAGGTGGTCAACCTCGCTGCCAGCGACACCGCTAGGGACGGCCCGCGGGCAGCAGCGGCGCGGTGCGCAGCAGCGCCAGCAGCGGGCGGACCTCGTCGGGCACCGGCTCGGAGAACGTCCGCACCGCGTGTTCCCCAGGCCGATCGATCTCCAGGGTGTAGACAAACCGGTCCGCGCCGACGTCGCGCTGCTCCCGGGCTTCGGTGGAACCCCGGACCTCGGTGGAATCTACCTGACCGGCATCCGCGGCGTCCGTTGTGGCCGCGAGATCGCTGCGGCGCACCGCTCCGCGGACCAGACGGCGCAGGTTCTCGGCCTCCTGTTCACTGAGATCGGCCGTATCCAGACCGCGGCGCACACTGCGCCCGAGAAGCCCGCCGGAACGCTCCAGCACGACCCGTACACGTTCCGCGGTGCGCGCCATAAGCCAGATTGTGCGCCGTCAGCCGTCAGCCGTCACACGCGCCGGGCGTACATGATGACGGCGACGCCGAGCAGGCAGATCGCGGCTCCGGCGAGGTCGTAGCGGTCGGGCCGGAAGCCGTCGACGGCCACGCCCCAGAGCAGGGAACCGGCGACGAAGACCCCGCCGTAGGCGGCGAGGATCCGGCCGAAGTGCGCGTCCGGCTGGAGGGCCGCGACGAAGCCGTAGGCGGCCAGGAACCCGATCCCGAGCCCCACCCAGACCGGTCCGCGGTGCTCGCGCACGCCCTGCCACACGAGCCAGGCACCACCGATCTCCATGACCGCGGCTACCACGAACAGCAGCAGAGACCGGACGACGCCCACGTGCGTCACGATAGTCAGTATCCTTCCGGCATCGTCATCCTTCCGGCATCGCCCTGCGGCCTCGGAATCCTGTGGCCGAAATCTCGTCGTTACCGCGCCCGTGTTTTCACCCTGCCCGCACCGCGTAGTGTCGCATGGGTACACCGCTCTTTTTCGATGGTTTCCGATGGTAGGACGTCCTGCGATCTTCCGGTGGGGAGGGGTGCTCGGTATGAATGTCGTACGGGATCCGGAACTGATTACCGGCGGGCCGATGCGGCGGCTCGAACCGGATTCGGTGGACGGTCTCGCTCCGCATCGTTTTCCTGGCGCGTTCGGGGAGAACACCTCGCCCGCGGCGGGTGAACTCGACGACGGCGGCATCCGACTGCTCGCCCCCGATGGTTCGCTGGTCGCCGATTCTCGGTTCTCGGTGCTCGCCGACCACGAGCTGCGCATGGAGTTCTACACCTCCATGGTCTTGGCCCGCCGGCTGGACGAGGAGGCCACGGCCCTGCAACGTCAGGGTGAGCTGGTCCTGTGGATCCCGCTGCGGGGGCAGGAGGCTGCGCAGGTCGGATCCGCCGCGGCCGCGCGTCCCCGGGATTACCTGTTCCCCAGTTACCGGGAACACGCGGTCGCCTGGCACCGCGGTGTCCCGGCGGTCGAGGTGATTCGGCTGCTGCGGGGAGTGAGCCACGATGGCTGGGACACGCACCGTCACAATATGGCTAATTACACGATTGTTCTGGCGGCCCAGACGCTGCACGCCGTCGGTTTCGGGATGGGGGTGCTCCTTGACGGTGCCGCCGGCACCGGCACCGGTGCCGGCACCGGCACCGGCGGCACCGGCGACACCGGCGATACCGGCGGCACCGATACCGACATGGCGGTGATGGTGTATCTCGGTGACGGTGCGATGAGTCAGGGTGATGCCAACGAGGCATTCGTGTGGGCGGCGAGTTTCGGTGCGCCCGTCGTCTTCTTCTGCCAGAATAATCAGTGGGCGATTTCCACGCCGAGCCGGCGGCAGTCCCCGGTGCGGTTGGCCCGCCGGGCCGACGGGTTCGGCTTCCCCGGCCTGCGCGTCGATGGTAACGACGTGCTCGCGGTGCACGCGGTGACCACTTGGGCGCTCGACCATGCGCGCAGCGGTCGCGGCCCGGTGCTCATCGAGGCCAACACCTACCGGATGGCCCCGCACACCACCTCCGACGACGCGACTCGGTACCAGCCGCCGGACGAGATCAGCGCCTGGCAGGCCCGGGATCCCATCGAGCGCCTCCGTCGGCTGCTCGCCGCCGAGGTCGAGGCCGGCTGGTTCGACGAGGTCCGCCGGCGGGCCGACGTCGCCGCGGCCGATCTGCGTCGGGACACCCTTGCCCTCGACCCGCCGGACCCCTCCTCGATGCTCGACCATGTCGCCGCGGAGGAGACGGCCGATCAGCGCCGGCAACGGGAGTGGTTCGCCGCGTACCGCGACTCGTTCCTCTGAGGATGATCTGAGGATGACGGGACTCGTTTCTCTGCGGGTGGCGGTCATATCCTCGCCGGGTAAGGGAAGGACGTTCCGCCACCAGCGGCGAGGAGCTCCCCATGCGGCCGACCCCGCAGACCCCGCAGACCGTAGCGAACCGGGAGACCGGGGTGACTGAGGCGGTCGGCCCGGAGGCAGGCATCGGGACGCTCCTGTCGACGGATCCGGCCACCGGCGCGGTGGTCGCGAGCTTCCCGGTGATGGAGCCGGCCCAGGTGCGGGCGACCGTGGCGTCCGCCCGGTCGGCGGCGGGCTGGTGGGCGGGGCTCGCGGCGGCACGGCGGCGCGACCATCTGCTGCGCTGGGCGGCGCACCTCGTCCGTCACGAGACCGAGCTGATCGACCTCCTGCACGCCGAGAACGGCAAGACCGCCGCCGATGCCCGCATCGAGCTGCTGCTGACGTTGGAACACATCCGCTGGGCGGCCCGCAACGCCGCCTGCGTGCTGCGGACCCGTCGGGTATCGCCCGGCCCGTTCCTGGCGAACCACACCGGACGGATCGAGTACCGCCCGTTCGGGGTCGTCGGGGTGATCGGGCCGTGGAACTATCCGCTGTTCACCCCGAGCGGTTCGATCGCGTATGCCCTGGCAGCCGGTAACACGGTGGTCTTCAAGCCCAGCGAGTACACCCCGGCGGTGGGCGCGTACCTGGTCGCGGCGTTCGCCGCGGCGAATCCGGACGCGCCGGCCGGGGTCCTGACCATGGTCACCGGCTTCGGTCCGACCGGTGCCGCTCTGTGTACCGCCGGGGTCGACAAGATTGCCTTTACCGGTTCGCCCGCGACCGGCCGCCGGGTCATGGCGGCCTGCGCGTCGTCCCTCGTCCCGGTGGTGATCGAATGCGGCGGCAAGGACCCGCTGATCGTCGCTGACGACGCCGACGTGGCCGCCGCCGCGCGGGCAGCGGTCTGGGGGGCGATGTCCAACGCCGGCCAGACCTGTGCCGGGGTCGAGCGGATCTACGTGACCGAGGCGGTCGCCGCGCCCTTTCTCGCCGCACTGCGCCGCGAGCTCGACGGGGTTCGTCCCGGCGCCGACCGCGACGCATCTTACGGTCCGATGACGATGCCCGGCCAGGCGGCGATCGTGCGCCGCCACGTGGCCGACGCGCTGGCCCGCGGCGCGACCGCCCTGATCGGCGGGACGGAGTCGGTGGAGGACACCTTCATCGAACCGGTCGTGCTGGTCGACGTGCCGGAGGGCAGCCCTGCCGTGCAGGAGGAGACCTTCGGGCCGGTCGCCACCGTCCGGACCGTCGCCGACGTCGACGAGGCCGTCACGCTGGCCAACGGCACCCCGTACGCGCTCGGTGCGACGGTCTTCTCCCGGTCCCGGGGAGACGAGATCGCCAGCCGGCTCGACGCCGGGATGGTGTCCGTCAACGCGGTGCTGGCGTTTGCCGGGATGCCCGCCCTGCCCTTCGGGGGCAGCGGCGAAAGCGGGTTCGGTCGGGTGCACGGCGCGGAGGGGCTGCGCGAGTTCGTCCGCCCCCGCTCGGTCGCCACCCTGCGGATGCACGTGCCGGGAGCGACCCTGACCACGTTCCGCCGGGCGCCGGGTGCGCTCGCCGTCGCCGCGGTGGCGGCGCGGCTCCGGCACGGCGGCGGCCGGGTGGGGCGGG
>NZ_CDWWXA010000170.1:0-8427 GCF_977971845.1 Frankia sp. CeCAU1
CCTGACCCCCTGACCCCCTGTCCCCCGACCGCCGGGCGGCTGACGGCCGGGGGAGGGACTGCGGAGGGACCTCAGAGTCGGCGGGTGAAGTGGAAGGCCGCGATCGTGAAGCCGGTTCGCAGGTAGAGCCGGTGCGCCTCGTAGCGGTGGGTGCCGGCGTCGAGATGGATATGTTCGCAGCCGAGCCGGCGCGCCTCCCGTTCACTCCAGGCGAGCAGCCGGGTGGCGTGCCCCCGCCCCCGCGCAGCCAGGATCGTGGACAGATCGTCGATGACCAGATGCCGCCCGTAGGCAAGCGAGGTCACCTGCCGGAAGCCGACCGCCGCGACCACCCGTCCCAGCTCCCCGTCCCACGACGCGACCAGGCGGTAGCCCTCGGGGCGCTGGACCTCGTTGACGAGCTTGACGAACCCGGTGGAGGTCAGATGCGGCCGAAGCTGCCGCATGGGGTCGAACGCCAGCCAGGTACGATCCGCCTCCAGCTCCTCGATCTTCACATACCGTATTCTTGCAGCTTCACCAGGTGAGCCGACGTCCCCCGGACGGGTAGAGCGCTCAGAACCAGCCGCGGCGGCGGCCCAGGTGCTCCAGCTGCTGGTGGAGCAGCCCGGCGAGCTGGTGCCGGTCGGTGTCGTGGTGGCCAAGCCGGAACCGGCTGAGCTCGTCGCCGCCGGAGGACAGCAGCCCACCGCGGCGGTCGGCCTCCAGGACGACGTCCACCCCGGAGCCGTCGACGAGGAAGGTGACCTCCAGTTCGGAGATGCGCCGGGCGTACTCGTCCGACGGCTTCAGCTCGATCTCCTGGTAGAAGGGCAGGTCGGAGCCGTGTAGGCGGCCCTTCTCGACGTCGGCGGACTTGAAGTGGAAGCCGAGGTCACCGAGGGCGGCGAGCACCGCCTCCTGGACGGGCAGCGGGTGCACGTTCACCGCGTCGAGGTCACCCGGGTCCACCGCCCCGGGGATGGCCAGCTTGGTCCGCACCCCGATCTTCATCCCGTGCAGATGCCACCCGCCGATGTCGGTGATCGGGGTCTGCCACGGCACGGGCAGCTCGAAGCGGCCGCTGATCTGCTGCTCCGGGTGGATAGTGAAGCCGCCACCGATCTGCTGGGTACCGAAGGTGACCTGCTCGTGCCAGGTCGAGTCGTCGGTCTCGACCTCGACGGTCGCCTCGAGCGCGACGAGGACCTTCTCGATCTTCTGCTCGACCTTGCCGCCGGTGACGGTGGTCAGACCGGTCACGACCTGGCCCGGCAGGGTTTCCGGACGGTCCAGCACGGTCTCGACCTCGGCCCCGCCCACACCGAGCCGCGACATGAACCGCTTCATCCCCATGGGGTGCCCGTCCTCCGCTTCCGTTCTCGTGTGTGCGCAGGACACGTTCTCACATCCGCCTGACGACCGGACCGCCGGAACGGCTCCCGGGTCGGCAGGGTGACAGCGGGCGGAGCGTGTCAACGGGCTGGTGGCGCGGATGGGGTACGGCGGCCGGCTTCGGGGCGAACCGGTACCATTCCGCTTCGTGACCTGCATCGTCGGGGTACAGCAGGACGGCCGGGTCGTGATCGGTGGGGACAGCGCCGGTGTCGCTGGCTGGTCTATCACTGTCCGTGCGGATACCAAGGTGTTTCGTAACAGTGAGTTCATTATGGGGTTCACTGATTCGTTCCGGATGGGCCAGCTGCTCCGCTACAGCCTGGTGCCCCCGGTCCCGCAGGACTGGGATCTCGATCGGTTCATGGCGACGGACTTCATCGCGGTGGTCCGGGACTGCCTGCGCGACGGCGGCTTCGCCCGCAACGACTCCGGCAACGAGAGCGGCGGGCTGTTCCTGGTCGGCCTCCGCGGACACCTCTACCGCATCGACTCGGACTACCAGATCGGCCGCAGCGCGGACAACTACTATGCGGTCGGCAGCGGCGACGAGTACGCCTGCGGCTCGCTGCACAGCACCCGGGGCCTCGACCCGAAACAGCGGGTCCGGATGGCGCTGGAGGCCGCGGCCCACCACTCGACCGGGGTGTGCCCGCCGTTCCACATCATCTCCTCCGACGACATCTCCTCCGACGACGTGACCACCTACGACGCCTCGGACTGACCGGACGCCTCGGACTGGCCGGACAGTGGTCAGCGGTGGAGCCGTTCCGTGGCCAGCGCGGCGAAGGCCGACGTGCCGGCGAGCGGTTCGAAGCGTTGCGCGGCGGCGGTCAACGTGCCGTACTCGTCCTCGGTGAGCGTGATGTCGGCCGCGGCGGCGTTGTTCTCCACCTGGGCGACGCTGGACGCCCCCGGGATCGCGACGACCGACGGATGATGGATCGCCCAGGCCAGCGCGATCTGGGCGGGGGTGGCGTCGTGCGTGGCGGCGACCTCGCGTAGGACGTCGAGCAGCGGGGTGGCGCGGGCCAGGTTCTCGGTGAGGAACAGCGGGTTTATCGCGCGGATCCGCCCGGTCGGGCGGTTCGTGACGTCGTAGCGGCCCGAGAGCAGCCCCTGGCTCAGCGGGCTCCAGGCGATCACGATCCGGGACTCCCGGGCGGCGAACGCCAGCAGCTCCTCGCCCCGCCTGCGCCGAACCAGGCTGTACTCGACCTGGTTGGACAGGATGGGCGCGCCGAGCGCCGCCTCGGCGTCCTGCCAGCGGGTCAGCGAGTAGTTGCTGACCCCGACGTCCCCGACGAGGCCGACGGCGCGCAGCGCCGCCATCCCGCGCATCGTCTGGCCGTCCCTGATCACCGGATTGGGCTGGTGGACCTGATACAGGTCGATGCGGTGCACCCCGAGCCGGTTCGCGCTCGCGACCGCCCGCTGCTCGACGATCGGAGCCAGCGGGAGCACGGGGAACACCTTCGTCGCCACGTACGCCCGGTCCAGCGCGTCCGGGATCCCGGCCAGCGCCGAGCCGAGGATGCGTTCGCTGCGTCCCATCCCGTAGATCTCGGCGGAGTCGAACAGCGTCACCCCGAGTTCGAGGGCCCGGCGCACGATGCGCCCGGCCTCGGTGTCGGCGTAGCCCGCCCCGTACCCCCACTCCCTGGACCCGAACTGCCAGGTTCCGAGGCCGATCTTGGATATCTTCCTACCGCTGGCTGTCGTGATGCCATCGACGTAGCGCATCTGTCCAGTGAACGCCCGACCATGTCGGAGCGCGAGAGGAGCCTCACCGGTAGCCGCTCCGATGCCGGTGTCGTCGTCGAATCGTCTTGTCCGCGAATCGTCTTGTCCGGGGATCGACAGCGTTCCCGGCGCCGACGTGTTCGGCTGTACTCTCCGGCAGCTGCTAGGTTGCCGGCAGTCCGGTTCGTGCGGATGCGGGCGGGTGCCGGCTGGCCGGCTGGGCGCGGTAACGCCGGTAGGTCATGGTTGCGCCGGTCCGGCACGGAATGCCAGGTGGAGGGAGCGTGTTGGTCACCCAGTTCAGTCGAGGGCAGAAGGCGCAGCTGTCGACGATCACCCCGGGCACCGACCTGTACGTCGGGATCCAGATCAATGCGCCGGGGGAGTGGGACATCTCCTGCTTCGGCCTGGACGGCGCCGATCGCCTCACCGACGACCGCTACTTCGTCTTCTTCAACCAGCCGGCGTCGCCGGAGAAGTCCATCCAGCTCCTCGGGCCGCAGGCCGGCGACAGTCAGGCGTTCCGGGTCACCCTCGACCAGGTGCCCGCCTCGATCGGCCGGCTGTCGTTCTGCGCCGCCCTCGACGGTGCCGGTAGCGCCTCGGCGATCTCGTCGGGGTACCTGCGGATCGTCGTCGCGGGAACCGAGGTGCTGCGCTACTCCTTCACCGGCGCCGACTTCACCAGCGAGCGCGCCGTGATGATCGCCGACATCTACCGCAAGGGCGTGTGGCGGATCGCCGCCGTGGGCCAGGGGTTCCAGGGGGGACTGGCCGAGCTCATCCGCTCCTACGGCGGTGAGGTCGCCGACGAGGCGCCGCAGCCGGCCCCCGCCCCCGGGTTCGGCGCCCCCGGGTTCGGCGCTCCGCTCGCTGCACCGCCGCCTCCGCTCGCCGCACCGCCGCCGCCCATGGGCTTCGCGGGTGGGATGCCCGCCACCGGCATGCCGGGTGGGATGCCGCCGACCGGCGCGTTCGGCGGACCCGAGATCCTGCCGTCGCAGGCGCGACCCACCCTGCCCGGGGCGATGAACAGCCTGGATCCCTACCGTGAGGTGCCGACCGCCGGTCGGTGGACCCAGCAGAACGGCAAGCTGGTCAAGGTCACCCTCGGTCCGGACGCGTTGGCGCTGCGCGGGTCGATGGTCGCCTACCAGGGCAGCGTCGAGTTCGACTACAAGAGCGGCGGGCTGCGCGGTCTCATCGAGGGCAAGCTGACCGGCCAGAGCCTCAAGCTGATGACCTGCAAGGGCTCGGGTGAGGTCTTCCTTGCCCAGGACGCCGCGGACCTGCACATCGTCGAGCTCGGCAGCTCCTCCCTCTGCGTCAACGCGAAGAACCTGCTGGCGATGGACGCCACCGTGCGCACCGAGGTGCGTCGGATCGAGAGCCCCGGCATCCCCGGCGGGGGGTTCTTCCACTTCGAGGTCTCCGGGCCGGGTTCGGTGGTCGTCATGACCAAGGGGTCCCCGATGACCCTCACCGTGCAGGGCCCGACCTTCGCGGACATGAACGCCCTTGTCGCCTGGACCACCGGCATGCGGGTCAGCGTGTCGACTCAGGTCCGGATCTCCCGGCAGATCTACGCCGGCGGTAGCGGCGAGGCACTGGCTCTGCAGTTCATGGGGTTCGCGGGGCACTTCATCGTCGTCCAGCCGTACGAGGTCTGAGGCGTGTCGACCATCCGGGAAGCGCGCCTGGCGGGAGGACCGCCGGGGGAGAGGAGCGGGCCGTGCAGGGCAGCCTGATCCAGCACTACGGACCAACTCCGATCATGGAACGGATGAGCAGGCACGGCTCGAAGATCGCCAAGGTGGTCATGAACCCGGGCCAGGATCTCTTCGCCCGGGTCGGGTCAATGATCGCCTACGAGGGGTTGATCGACTTCAATCCGCAGCCGCCACAGCTCGGCCGGATCGCCTCCTCCTGGGCGACGGGTGAGGGCGTTCCGCTCATGACGGCGACCGGCCAGGGGCTGCTGTACCTCGCGGACTACGGCAAGGAGGTCATCGTCGCGCAGCTTGCCGGCGAGGGACTCTCGGTCAACGGCAAGAACATCCTGGCCTTCGACGCCGGGCTGCAGTGGAGCATCGAGCGGGTCCGCGGCATCACCATGCTGTCCGGAATGGGGATGTTCAACGTGGTGGTGCGTGGGCACGGCTGGGTGGCGCTGACCGCCAAGGGCAGTCCGATCGTGCTCGACACCCGGGAGGCGTCGACCTACGTCGACACCGACGCCCTCGTCGCCTACACCGATGGGCTGCGCGTCGAGCCCCGGCGCACCGCCCGGCTCGGCGGGCTCATCGGGCGCGGCTCCGGGGAGGCGTTCCAGCTCGGCTTTTCCGGCCAGGGGTTCGTCGTCGTGCAACCGAGCGAGGACGAGCGGCCGACCTTCTCGGTGCGGGGCTGAGGCCGCGATGGCACGGTGGGGGCGGGCGGCCGGGTACCGGCGCCGGACGGCGGAGCGCACCGCGGAGAGGACGGGGACGGCGACATGACGCAGGGCGGGATGTACGGCGGCCACCCGGGTGGTCCGCAGGGCAACTATCCCGGCGGTGGTCCGGGCTATCCGCCGGGCCAGGGGACACCCCCCGGTGGCTCCGGTGGTCCCGGTGGTCCCGGTGGGCCGGCAGGCGGCATCCGCAGCAGTCTCCTGGACAATCCCGAGCGTCCCTCGGACGAGCCGTTCTCCCTGCAGAACGGCAAGATGCTCAAGGCGACGCTTGGCGCCCGCGGGATGCGGGAGTTCTATGCCCGCAAGGGCGCGATGGTCGCCTACCAGGGTGCCGCGAACTTCGACGCGCACTGGGAGGGCTGGGGCTCGCGTTTCCACAGCTTCTTCAGCGGCGGCGAGGGCCTGAACCTCATGCAGGTCTCCGGATCGGGTTCGGTCTTCCTCGCCAACCAGGCGCAGGACATCCACATCCTCGACCTGGTCGGTGACGGGCTCACCGTCGACGGCAAGAACGTGCTCGCCTTCAACGCCGACCTGACCTGGGACCTGGTGCGGGTGGACAGCCAGGTCGGCATCGCCGGTGTCGGGAGCTACCAGGTCGAGCTGCGCGGCAACGGCCGGGTCGCTGTCTGCACGTCCGGGGCGCCGCTGGTCATGCACGTAACGCATCAGAACTACTACTTCGCGGACGCCGACGCGGTCGTCGGCTGGTCATCGAGCCTGCAGGTCTCGATGCAGGCGGCGGTGACGTCCTCGGCCGTGTGGCGACCCCGGGGGAACACCGGGGAGAGCTGGCAGATGCAGTTCACCGGCGAGGGCTTCGTCATCGTGCAGCCCTGCGAGCTACTTCCGCCGTACAACGTGCTCGCGGGTGCCGGTCTCGCCGGACAGTTCGGCCTCGGTCAGGGTGGGTTCCAGGGCAACCAGCACGGCGATCACGGCGGTCACGGCGGTCACGGCCCAGGCGGCGGTTTCGGCGGTGGCGGCCTAGGCGGTCTGTTCGGTAACCGCTGAGGCGACACCGCCTGCGACGGACGGGCGGCGAGGCCTGGGGGCTCATCTCGCCCGCTCGACGTCCTCGGCGTATCCGGCATTCTTGGTGTATCCGGCATCCTCGGCGAACACGTCGGGGGTGCGGACGTGTTCGGGCCGAAATCCGATGCCGATGACCCGCCCGAGCACCCGCCCGATCCGCGGCGCCGCCGTGGCGGTCACCCCATGGGACATCATGGCCGTCACCAGGTTGGACATCCCGGCCCGCACCGCCCCCGTCATCGTCCTTGCCGTTGCGTTCGTCGTTGCGTCCGTCGTCGCGTCCGTCAGGGGGGCACGCGCGACCTGGCGCGACGGGCTGCCGCCGTGCGCTGGCCGCTCGTCGTCACCCAGCAGGCGTACCAGGAAGGCGCCCTGCCGGACCTGGATCATCTGCATGAGTACGACCGGCCAGGTCCGCCGGCGCTGCACCCGCCGCAGCTCGGCCGGCTCGGGCGGCCCGGCCCGCAGCGTCACGGCCATCAGGTTCGCCGTCGCCACCGCGTCCTGGACGGCGTAGTTCACCCCGACGCCGCCCGCTGGGGACATCGCGTGGGCGGCGTCGCCGATGCAGAGCAGACCCGGCTGGAACCATCGGCGAAGCCGGTCGACCTGCACCACCAGGGTCTTCACCTGGTCCCAGCCAGTGAGGTCGTCAACGGCACCGGACAGCGCCGGCGCCGCGGTGGTGATCTGCGCACGGAACGCCGCCAGCCCGCCGGCCGTCCTTGGCTGCCGCTGCGCCGACCCCTTCCGGAGCACCATTCCGCACTGCCAGTAGTCGCGTCGATCCAGGGTGATCAGGGCGTGGCCCTTGCGGAGGTGCGCCAGGGTGAATCCGTCCCCGTTCCCCTCCTCCTCACGCCCGTTCCCCTCCTCGTTCCCGTTCCCGTCCCTCGCCGCCCGGCGGCCGCTCGCGGACCTGTCACCCACGTCTTTCGGCAGCCGGAACCAGAGGACGTCGAAGGGAGCGCCGCGCTCCCGCACCGGCAGGCCGGCACGGGACCGCAAGGTCGAGTGCCGGCCGTCGGCGGCCACCGTCAGATCCGCCCGGATCTCGACCTCCCCGAGAGGGCCGGCCGCGCGCACGCCCACGACCCGTCCGTTCGCCCGGACCAGGTCGGTCGCCTCGGTGCTCATCGCCAGGCGGAACGTCGGATAGGCACCGGCCCGCTCGGCCAGAAACGTGAGAAAGTCCCATTGGGGCATCAGGGCGATGAACGGGCAGGGCGTCCGCAGGTGCCGGAAGTCCACAACGGTCCGGCGCCGGCCCGCCATATCCAAAGCCAGCGTGGCGGCCCGGGTGTGCGGGATGCGAAGGAAGTCCGTCAGCAGGCCCAGCTCCGCCATCACTGCCATCGTGGACGGGTGAATCGTGTCACCGCGGAAGTCACGGGCGAAATCATCGTGCTTTTCCAGCACGATGACGTCCACCCCTGCGCGGGCCAGCAACAGACCGAGCGTCATCCCCGCCGGCCCACCGCCCGCGATGACGCATCGGGTGGTCCAGCGCAACGGTGCGGATGGTGTTCCCATACCAGCTCCCCGGATCCCGCCCCGGGCCTGCCCCGAGTCGGCCGCCACCAGGCGGAGCGACCGCGGCGGTCCCCGGAGCCCGTCGTCCCCGTCATCCTGCCCGGACGTCCTGCCCGGCCGAGGAGATGATCGAACCTGCCGTCGCCAGGCGCTGAGACTCCCGCTCGTCAGGTGCAGCCCTTCCAGCGCGAACCATTCGATGGCCGGAGGCTGGACTTCCGCGAGTACCGGTAACAGTTCGACCTCGTCGCCCGCCAGGAGGGGGCATCAGGACGGGGGCATCGGGG
>NZ_CDWWXA010000171.1:0-4394 GCF_977971845.1 Frankia sp. CeCAU1
TCGAGGTACCTGCAACGCGATATTAAAGAGCAACGGACTGATCACACCACCTTGGGGAACTCCTTCGGTGGTGGGTTGATACCCGTCCGGGCCGATCACACCCGCCATCAGCCATCTGGCCACCACTTCCCGTCCCGGAAAGCTTCCCAGCAGCTTGAGGAGATGATCGTGGTCAACGTGGTCGAACGCTGCTTCCAGGTCCGCGTCCAACACCCACCGGCGTTTCGTCCGCGGACCCGCCACGGTCCAGAAGATCGCAGCGATGGCGTCCTGGCAGCTGCGTCCGGGCCGGAAACCATACGACTTCGGCTCGAACCTCGCTTCCCACTCTGGTTCCAACGCGGTGACCACCATCGCCTGAACCACCCGGTCGGCGATCACCGGTATTCCCAGCGGCCTGCTCTTTTTCGTTCCCGGCTTCGGGACGAACACCCGCCTGACCGGTTGGGCACTCCACGACCGGGCCTGCCTTTGCACCGTCGCGGCCAGTTCGGCCTTCTCTGGCGCGTCCAGCACGACCCGGCCATCCACCCCAGGGGTCAGACGGCCAGTATTGACCTCCGTCACCCGCCGCACGCTCACCAGAGCGTTCGACCTGGACCGCAAGGCCAGTTTCTGCAGATTCCGGAGACGTTTCGTGTCCCCGTCCCTTGACGCCGCGAAGATCCGTTGCCGTAACCTGCGTACTTCCCGGTTCGCCTGGTCCCAGTCGATATCGTGCCAGTCCCAGCCGGGCCGGTCGTCCTCCGGTCCGTTCACCCCGGCGCTCGCCGGGGCGTCCAACGTGTCCTTCGGTTCCGCCACTGTGGTCCTCGGTTGTCTCCGCGGGCTCACCTGACCCACGTGGGCTCCCTTTCAGGCCCGGACACCAGGTCCGGTATCCGGCCGGTTCCCTCCACGACCCACACCAAGAGGAGGCGCGACTGCGGCCATGATCTTCCCGTCACCTTTCGGCATGCCGGCATTCGCTTCTTGGGTCATCCTTCACCCGCCGGGGGATCGGCCTCCCTCACGGTCGGCTCACCGGCCCTTACGGGTCGGGCCACGACGGGGTTCCACGTTCCACACGCACAAGCAACGACCGGATTGGGCGCCCTCTCGACCCCGGGGACGGCGGTGCCCACCACGGCCGCTACTGAATGAACGGCCGTCGCCTGCCGCCTCACCGCGGCTGGTCCCTAAACCCCGGCAATCCTTCCATCTATCCGGGGCTCAACCTAACGAGGCATCATCGAGGGTTCACTCACGTTCACCCGCCCGGTCTTTCCCTCACCTGTAACCCCCGGATGAATCAGGGACCCTTGGGCTTTCCCCGGGGCTTCGCACCCCGCCGTTACCAGCGACGCACGCCCAGGTGGGAACGGGCCATCGGGCACTGAGCCTTTCCGCGTAACCGATCGTCACGTTTAGTGATCACGTCGTTCGATCATGCTCGATGTGCGGGAGCACGAGAGCGGCGGCGACAATCTTCCCGATCTTCCACGGGCAGACGCTGACGTTGCGCAGCGCCTTGAACGTCATCTTCAAGAGCGAGTTCCCGCGTTCGCCGACGGCCCGTTGGGCGTTGTGCGCCTTGTTGGATGCTTTCTGGTCGTCGGTGAGCGAGCCACCCCTGGGCTTCTTGATCGCGACGGTCACGGTGTCGCGTTCGCCTTCGTAGCCCAGATCGCCCAGGACCGGCAGGCCTGCGGCGATCCAGACCGCCAGCGCCGGCAAGATCTGCGGGTGCGCGCGCAGCGCGGTGGTGTCGTGTTCGCGGCCGGGGCGCACCTCGGAAGTCCACAGCGGCCAGCCATCGGGCGCGGTGACGACCTGGATGTTCCCGCCGTGATTGGCATGCTTGCCCGACCACCACAGGTCCACTCCCGCGGTCGGGCCCGGGGTGGCGTTCCGGTCGGTCTCGATCAGCGTGCCATCGACACTGACGTGGCTGTGACCAGCGGCTTTCGCGGCGAGCAGGGCGGATTCCAGCTTCGGGGCGCGCTCGGCCAGCACGGCGATCCCTTCGTGGAGGTAGTCGTACGCCGTCGACTTCGAGATCTGGTTGTCAGTGGCCAACTGGCGCAGTCGGGTGGCATCGAGGAACCAGCGCAGCACCAGTACGGCCCGCGCCCGGCAGGTCAACGCGCGGGTGTCGGCGCGGGTGCCGCGACGGACACGCTCCGCTTCGAGCAGGCCCTCCAGGAACACAACGGTTTCCTCTCGCGACGGCAACACCGCCGTGTATGTCACACTCACCGGGGCGCGGGACCTTTCTGAGACTGATCTTTAGGCGGACCAGTTCTCTTAGCAGGGTCTCGCGTCTTTTCGTTGGAACAGCAGATTCCGGGCGTGTCGACTACCGGGCGTGACCGTCACGTAAAGCCACACCACGTTGCGCGGAAAGGCTCACTGGCCCGGGATTATGTCACCGGCATCAGCCGGCCCTCCTTTCGACACATCCACTTGTAACGTGCGACCTCGTGTCGCACGGGCGTGTAAGAACAACGGTGTAACTCCACTGTGACACTCTGTGCATACGCGCAGGTGGAGGAGGCACCAGATGACCAGCATGACGACAGATCCGGCAGCGGGGACGATCGCGGGCGAACCGGCAGCCGCCGGCGCCCAGGCCGCCCCGGTGCTCGACGAGGAGCTCGCGCGGCGCCTGGTCGCGCAGGCGAGGGCTGAGGGTGTGTCGCTGACCGGGCCGGGCGGGATGCTCGGGAAGCTGACGAAGATGGTCCTCGAGACCGCTCTCGAGGCCGAGATGACGGCGCATCTCGGCTACGAGGCGCACGATCCGGCCGGGCGCACCGGGGGGAACTCCCGTAACGGCACCCGGACGAAGACGGTGATCACCGAGATCGGGCCGGTCGCGATCGACGTGCCGCGTGACCGGGACGGCAGCTTCGCCCCGGCGATCGTCGCGAAGCGGCAGCGGCGCCTCGACGGGGTCGAGGACCTTGTGGTCTCCCTGGTCGCGAAGGGACTGACGACGGGTGAGGTCCAGGCCCATCTCGTCGAGACCTACGGCACCGAGGTCTCCCGGCAGACGATCTCCGACATCACCGACAAGGTGATCGAGGGCATGGAGGCCTGGCGCGCCCGCCCGCTGGACGCGGTCTACGCGGTCGTGTTCATCGACGCGATCGTCGTGAAGATCCGCGATGGGCAGGTCGCGAACCGGCCGGTCTACGCCGCCATCGGGGTCACCGCCGACGGCGAGCGCGACGTGCTGGGCCTGTGGGCCGGGACCGGGGGTGAGGGCGCCAAGCACTGGCAGATGGTCCTGACGGACCTGAAGAACCGCGGCGTGGCCGACGTGCTCATCCTCGTCTGCGACGGGCTGACCGGCCTGCCCGACGCGGTCGGGCAGGTCTGGCCGCGGACGGTCGTGCGGACCTGCATCGTGCACCTCTTGCGAAACTCGTTCCGATATGCGAGCAAGAAGGACTGGCCCGCGCTCGCGAAGGATCTCAAGCCGGTCTACACCGCCCCGACCGAGGCGGCCGCGCTCGACCGGTTCGCCGAGTTCTCGGGCGTCTGGGAGAAGAAGTATCCCGCGATCATCCGGCTGTGGGAGAACGCCTGGGCCGAGTTCGTCCCGTTCCTGCGCTTCGACACCGAGATCAGAACCGTCATCTGCTCGACCAACGCCATCGAGTCCCTGAACTCGCGGTTCCGCCGACCGGTGAAGGCCCGCGGCCACTTCCCGAACGAGCAGGCCGCCCTCAAGCACCTCTACCTCACGATCATCAGCCTTGACCCCACCGGACGAGGCCGACAGAAGTGGATGATCCGCTGGAAGGCCCCGCTCAACGCCTTCGACCTGGCCTTCGACGGACGCCTGTCCGCCGGCCGCAAATAGCATCACCCACGGTAATCACACGCTAGTGGTCTCCGAGTAGCACCAACATCACCCGTTACACCGTTAAGTTGACAGGTGGGCTAGATCGCTTCGCTGATCACCACGAGTGCGGGAAAATGTCCTCGGGTGTCCCGGTCAGCCGATGGGTCTGCGATGCCGGTGAGCTCGCTTTGACAGGATGGCGATGGGGGTCGATCAGGGGACCACGGTTTGTTGCCAGGGTGGCGGTCTGCTGCTGCCTGGAGCACGCGTGTCAGACTCCACCTCTTCCTCTGGCCCCTCCGGGACGCCCGCTGGCGTGTCACGGAGGGAGAGGCGATGCCCCGGCAGAACGTGAAGGACGAGGTCATCCACCTGCGGGCCGCGGGAGTGGATCTGGGGAGGCGGTTCCTCGTGGCCTGCACCCGAACTCCGAGCCCGCAACGGGCTGGCAGCTGGCTGCTGGAGACCGAGCGGTTCGGTACGACCACCGCCGAGGTCCGGCGTCTGTGTGCCTGGCTGCTGGAGCGCGAGGTGGAGGTCGTGGTTCTGGAATCCACCGGCG
>NZ_CDWWXA010000171.1:4693-8711 GCF_977971845.1 Frankia sp. CeCAU1
TAATCAGGCGTCGCCGTAAGGCCGTCCGTGACGGAGGTTGACGGGTCGGGAATCGGTCCGGCGTGTCGGTCACGGACTGCGAATCTGTAGTCGATAAGTTACGAGACGTGACGGACGTTGTGGAGTCGTGCCGGACGCAGCGGCTCGTGCTGCCGGACGGTGCGACGAGCTGGACGGTGCTCGGACCGGACTACCGGGTGGTCGGGCCGGCGGAGGAGTTCCTGGAGTATCTGCGGGCGCAGGGCTCCTCGCCGAACACGGTGCGCTCGTATGCGCGGGCGCTCGCGCTGTGGTGGAGCTATCTGGCGGTGTTCGGCTTGGCCTGGGACGCGGTGACGCTGGCGGGGGTCGGCGGGTTTCTGACGTGGCTGCGTTCCGGGGACGGGCCGGATGTGGTGTCGATCGAGCCGCGGGCCGCGCGGGTCGCCGCGTCGACGGTCGCGAACCGGCTGCGGGCTATGACGTCCTGCTACCGCTACCACGAGCTCAACGGCGTGCCGCTCGGCGGCGACCTTGTTCGGCTGGTGCATGGCGGGCGGGCGGCCTACCGGCCGATGCTCGAGCACGTCGCGCGCAGGCGGGGCCGGGAGCGGGCGGTCGTGCGGGTCCGCACCCCGTCGCGGCAGGCACCTCCGGTGCTCACGCCGTCGCAGATCGAGCTGATCTGCGACACGTGCGCGACGTTCGACGCGGCCACGGGCAGGTGGCAGGGGCAGGTGCGTGACCGGCTGCTGTGGTCGCTGCTGGCGGAAAGCGGCCTGCGCCTGGGTGAGGCGCTGGGTCTGCGGCACCGGGACTGGCACACCGGCCGCGGTGACACCCCGTTCCTCGAGGTCGTCCCGCGGGAGCATCCGCACCGGGTCCGGGTCAAGGGCGGCCGCTACCGGCGGATCTATGTGTCGGACGTGCTCGACCGGCTCTATGGCGAGTACCTCTGGCAGCTGTGCGATGCCGGCGTCGACCAGGCAGTGGCCGATCTG
This sequence comes from Frankia sp. CeCAU1, assembly GCF_977971845.1. Classification (NCBI taxonomy): domain Bacteria; kingdom Bacillati; phylum Actinomycetota; class Actinomycetes; order Frankiales; family Frankiaceae; genus Frankia; species Frankia sp. CeCAU1. The sequence goes on from NZ_CDWWXA010000171.1 coordinate 5,674, forward strand.
GACACGGCGCCGGTGTTCGTGAACGTCGCGGGCGGGACGCGATTCGCGCCGTGGCGACCGGAGACGGTCTACGACCTGGTCCGCCGGCTGCGCCGCGACCTCGCCGGGAAGGTCCCGACGGGCTGGGCGCCCCACTGGCTGCGTCACTCGCACGCGACCGCCCTGCTGCTGGCAGGGGTGCCGGTGCACGTCGTGTCCCGCCGGCTCGGCCACGCCGACGTGCAGACCACGCTGGAGATCTACGCCCACGTGACCGAGGACACCGACGCGCGAGCAGCGGCGAGCTGGCGGGCGTTCACCGCCGGCTGGCGCCCCCAGGCCGTGGCCGGCGGCGGACAGATCGGACCGTGCTCGTGAACATCACGGTCGAGGAAGTCATGGACAACCTGGCCGCCGCGGGGTGCGGATATGCCCCCGTGATCCTGGACCAGTTGTGGGCGACGGTTCCTGATGACCTGCGGCTGGGCCGGCTGTCGGCGGCGACGGTGCCCGAGCGCTACCGCAACGCGTTCACCGCGGCCGCCCCGAGCAACGCGATCCTCGTCGAGAGACTGCCGGAGCCGATGGGCCGCGAGCTGACCTGGTGCTGCCTGAGGGTGATAGAGCTGGGCGGGAAGATCGCGCTACCGGGGGTGGCGATGCTGACCCGCCGCCTCGCCGAGGCCGTCGCCGACCTCGGCGCTCGCGGCCCCGTCTCGCTGATGGACCTGCCCGCGCGGGACTGGTGTCAGCAGTTCTCGTTGGCGGTCCACCGGCGCAAGGGCAGGCTGCCGACCGCGCGCTCGACGCAGACCGTGCGGGAGACCTTGGTGCGGTTCCTGCGGCTGCTCGCCCTCGCCTACGACACCAGACCCTGGTGGCAGCGGGAGTCCTGGAACCCGGTCGAGGATCCCCGCATCCCGCTGCGCGCGCACGAGCCCCAGGGTCGCGAGGCGATCTACTTCCAGCGCGTCAGTGCGTCCCGGCTGCGCCTCGGCCTGCAGTGGTACTGCAAGATCAGCCTCGAGACCGGGGCGCTGCGATGGTCGACCGTCGGCCAGCGGGTGTTCGCCATGACCATGTTCGACGCGTTCCTCGCGAGCCGCGGCGGGCGTCCCACCCACCTGGCCGACACACCGGAGGGGGTGCGGGCCCTCATGCTCGACTACCTCGGCCACGTCCGTGCCTCGCGGGCCAGCCGCGGGCCGACCGAGGGACAGCCGCTGTCCGCGAACCACATGAAGATCCTGCTGATCTCTGTCGAGCAGTTCTACGCCTTCATGCACGACCACAAACACGAGGCCGCGGCGGCACTGGGCGACCCAGGCTGGCTGCGCCTCGGACCGCAGCATGCGGCGTTCTACCGGCGCGGCGAGATCCCCCGCCCCGTGGCGCACCGCGACACCGAGCAAAACGTCATCCCCGAGGCCGCGTTCACGCAGATCATGGCCAGCATCGGGATGCTCGGCGATCCGGTGGCCGACGGAGGGTTCGGCGACGAGCAGGCCATGCGGATCATGATGCTGCAGACGCGGCTCGGCCGGCGGATCAGCGAACTGCTCCTGCTCGACCACGACCCGCTCTGCGCGCTCGCCATGCAGGCGCCGTCCGACGAGGAGCCGGACGCGTTCGCCGCCCGGTTCCGCCACCAACAGACCAAGATCGACGGTGCGCCGGACACGGTCCTGGTCGACCGCGAGATCGTGACGATCATCCGCGCGCAACAGGAATGGGCGTCCGGATGGATCGCTCGCCACGGCGCGCCGGGAGCGACGCCGCGTTACCTGTTCCTGGGCGAGAAGATGAACCGCCACGGCAACCGGCCCTACGTGTCGAGCACCCTGCACCGGATGCTCACCGAGATGGCCCGCCGGCTCGATATCCGCGACGACGTCGGCCGTCTGGTCGACTTCCAGCGCACGCACCGCTTCAGGCACACGAAGGCGACCAGCCTGCTCAACGCCGGGGTGCCGATCCACGTCGTGCAGCGCTACCTCGGGCATCTGTCCCCGACGATGACGATGCACTACGCGAAGACCCTCACCGAGACCCACGAGGCGGAGTTCCTGCGCTACCGCAAGCGCACAGCCGACGCCCGCGAACTCGCCATGCCGGCGGCCGATCTCTACGACCTGCTGCATCTCGACAGCCGCACCGACCGGATCCTGCCGAACGGCTACTGCCTGCTGCCACCACGGCAGTCCTGCGACCGGGGAAACGCCTGCCTGACGTGCGACAAGTTCACCACCGACGCGACGTTCCTGCCCGAACTGCGCGCCCAGCACCGCCGCACCCTGACCCTCATCGACACCCGCCAGGCAGCGTTCACCGCCCGCACCGGCACCCCGATGGGCACCGACAACGTCTGGCTCGCCGGCCGCCACCGCGAGGCGGCCGCCCTCGAAGCGGTCATCGCCGCCCTCGACGCCGACACCGCCGCGCAGGGGCAGCCAGTCCGCGGCGCCGGGGTCGTCGCCCGCACCGACGCCACGGCCCGCCGCGCGACCGGCGACCTGGGACGGGGCCAGCCCGATGGCCGGTAACCTCGACAACCTGCGCAGGGCCACCGCGACGCGCACCGCCACCGCCGTGACCAGAGCCGAAAAGACGCTCGAGGAGATGCGCGCCGCCGACGAGCCGGTCACCTTCCGCGGCCTGGCCGCCCGCTCCGGGGTCTCCCTGGACTTCCTCTATCGACACACCGGCCTGCGCAGCCGGATCGAGCAGTTGCGCGCGACACAGACCGCCCAGCCATCCCGACCGGCGGAACCGGACCAGCCGAGCAACGTCGTGCGGACACTGACCGCGCAGCTCAGCGAACTCAAGGCCCGCCACCGCGCCGAGATCACCGCGCTGAACGAGGCGCTCGCCGCAGCCCACGGGGAGAACCTGATACTCCGCCGCCGCCTCGGCCCCAACGCCACGGCCGGCACCGACACCAACCCCAACGACCCGTGAGCGCCACCCGGACACAGTCGTCACGTGACGACCGCCCCCAGCGCGGCGCCGGACGACCCCACGCGGCGCTATCCCTGCCTCGGCGCCTCGACGCCAACCCC
>NZ_CDWWXA010000172.1:0-483 GCF_977971845.1 Frankia sp. CeCAU1
CCGGGCGCAGCCACGGGCTGACGTCCACACCCAGCACGATCCGGCCGTCGGCGGCCCGCGGCAGCGGCAGCCCGGCCAGCGCGCGGCGCAGCCGGCTGATCTCGACCCGGCCGTGGTTGATCGCGCCGTACAACGCGCCGTGCCCTCGGCGGTGCTCCGCTGCCGGCGACAGGCCGACCAGGTCACGAACCGGGCCGTCCGCGCACAGCACGGCGTCGGTGAGCTCGAACAGGGCATCCGCCCGCCGGGTCAGACAGCCATAGAACTCCTGGCGGAACCGACACAGCACCCCAAGGTGCTCGACGATGGGGACATCGTGGGCCAAGCTGTCCTCCACGGCCTTCTGTCTGATCACGGTGTCTTTGGTGAGAAACCAGGATCAACAGGAGGCCGCTTCACGTCACGGCGACACACCGGCTCACCCCAAACCACCAGCGACTATCACACAGAGTGACACCCGAAGGTTAAACGACAAGCTGAGAA
>NZ_CDWWXA010000172.1:798-8657 GCF_977971845.1 Frankia sp. CeCAU1
GGTGTTTGAGAATGCCCGCTGGTGACGGTGTGTGATCTTCCGGGGTGCGCGATGGGGGTGCACTCGTCGGATCATGGCCGGGTGGGGGTGGCTGGGGGCTGACGGTGGACGGATGGCGCATGCTCACCGTCATCGGTATCCGTCGGATCTGTCGGACTCGCAGTGGGCTCTGGTCGGGCCGTTGCTCCCGCCGCCGGCGGCGGTGTGCCGGCCGGAGAAGCATGATCGGCGTGATCTGGTGGACGCGATCCTGTATGTGGTGCGCTCGGGGTGTGCGTGGCGGGCGTTGCCGTCGGACTATCCGCCGTGGCAGACCGTGTACTACTACTTCGCCCTCTGGCACGATCTGGGTGTCACCGAACGTGTTCACGACGTGCTGCGGGAGCAGGCCCGCCGGGCGGAAGGACGCGATGTCGAACCGTCGGCGGGGATCATCGATTCCCAGTCGGTGAAGGGCGCCGACACCGTGCCCGCCTCCTCCCGCGGCTACGACGCCGGCAAGAAGGTCAACGGTCGTAAGCGGTTCATCGCTGTGGACACGATGGGACTGCTGCTGGCCGTGCTCGTGGTCCCGGCCAGCACCCATGACACCGCCAGTGGCCGGCAGCTCCTCCTCGACAGTTTCTTCGCCGGCCGGCGGCTACGGCTCGTATTCGCCGACGCCGGGTTCGCGGGTGTCTTCATGGACTGGGCCGCCCGGATCCTGACCCTCACCCTGCAGGTGGTGCGCAAACCCGCCGGGCAGAAGGGCTTCTCCGTCCTGCCACGTCGCTGGGTCGTCGAACGAACGTGGTCGTGGATCACCGGCTACCGCCGGCACGCCCGCGACTACGAACGCCGCCCCGACCACGCCGAATCCCTCATCCGCTGGGCCATGATCGCCACCATGGTCCGCCGCATCGACCGGCGCACCCCCGCCCAGCGGCCCGGACCCCGACCGCTACAGAGAATCATCTAAACGACGATCTCAAACACCTTCTGACGGCGTTGCTCGCCGACGACCGCGAACGCCACGGGAACTGGCGCAAGGTCCCGGCCCGTGACCAGGCACTTCTTGCCTTGGCCCACCTGCGCAACGGAGACACCTACACCCGCCTCGTCGAGGGATTCCAGGTCGGGGTGGCCACTGTGTGCCGCTACGTCCACGAGGCCGTCGCGCTGCTCGCCGGCCGTGGCCGGACCCTGCTCGCCGCCGTCTGGGCCTTCGCCTGGTGCCGGAGCAACTTCCTCATCCTCGACGGCACCGTCATCCGCATCAACCGGATCCGCGCCCACAACAGGCTCTACTACTCCGGCAAACACAAACACCACGGCGTCAACCTCCAGGGCCTGATGGACCCCTACGGCCGGATGATCTGGATCTCCGACGGACTGCCCGGATCCACCCACGACATCACCGCCGCGAGGTCCCACAACATCCTCCACCTGATCAACCAGGCGGAGACGATCTACCTTTACGCCGACAAGGGCTACGTCGGCGGCGAGAGCGAACAACTCCTCACCCCCCGCAAGAAACCCCAGAACGCCGAACTACCCGACGCCGACAAGGAGAAGAACCGCAGCCTCTCGGCCACCCGCGCTGTCGGCGAACGAGGATTCGCCGTCCTCAAGAACTGGCATGTCCTCGACCGGTACCGCGGCTGCCCCCGCCGCGTCGGCACAATTTCCCAAGCCATCCTCGTCCTGACGCACGAAGGAATTTAGGAGAACCGAGGATGGAAAACGCTCATGGCACAGCGGCTCCTTCGGAAGAAGGCGGCGGGGATTGCCTTCGGCCCGGCGTCGGCCCGACGAAAGGCAGTTCTGAGCCAACTCCGACGGGCTGGCTTTTTCCCTGACAGGTGTGGCGAAGCCGCTGACATGCCACTTTTCTCTGGCCGTATGGGTCGGCACGGATTCTGACGGAAGACTGGTTTATCAGCTGACGTGTGGGGGTGTCAGCGACGAGGGGAAGATGTTCATCCGGGCGCCGTTCCGGCCATGTGGCTCAGAAGGAGAAGCCGCTGGCGATCGTGGCGTCTCCCACGCCGCGATGCCGACGGCGGTCCGTACCCCCGGGCAGTGACCCTGAGTCCGGAGGCGAAAACGCGGCAGCCGTCGACCAGGGTGACCGCGCTCCGCGCGGGAGGCACTCCGGGCAGGAGCGCCGTCCGACGAACACGGTGCGTGCCGTCGTAGGGGCGCTGGTGAGCTCGGCCGAGGTCCAGGACCGTCCGGCAGGGGCGGGGTCAGGCCTCGCGACGGTAGGTGCTGGAGGCCGCCAGCGCGATGCCGCCCCGGGCGTTGAAGTTCACGGTGACGGTGAGCTGCACCGGAGCGAGCGCGGCCACCAGATCGTCACGTATCAGGGTGGCCAGGTGTTCGTGGAAGATCCCTTCCTCCCGGAAGGTCTCCAGGTAGAGCTTGAGGCTCTTGGTCTCCAGACCACGCCCGCCCGGCCGGTAGTCGATGCGGATCGTCGCCCAGTCCGGCTGGCCGGTGATCGGGCACCGGCAGGTGAACTCCCGGCAGTCGATCCTGATCTCCTGCGAGGTGTCGTCGATCGGGAACGTCTCCAGGGACCGGTCGGCCTTCGCCTCCGGGTTGCCCAGCTTCGTCAGGGCCACTGCCGCATCACCGACGCTCCCTCTCCCGTTCCCGCACACCGGCACCGCTGACGAGCATAACCCGCCGATCCTCAGCCCTGGTGCGCCCGGGTCGGGAGCGCCTCGGGCGACGACATGTCCTGCGGCGACCGGCCGAGGACGACCAGCTCCTCGGTGCTCAGCCGCACCCGGTCCACCGACCAGCCGCGCCGGTCGGCCAGCCGCTCCAGCTCCTCCTGCATCGGCGGCGCGAAGACGGCCGGCCGCCCGTTCATCGCCCGGGTGGGGAAGGAGACGGCGACGTGCCGGGCGTCGACGGTCTCGACCAGCCGCAGGCCGCTGCCCCGCCGACGGTCCTCCAGGCAGTGGTAGGTCTTCAGCAGCAGTGCCAGATCGGCCCGCGGTGGGGGACCCTGGGCCACCACGTCGTGGTGGACCACCCAGCCCTGCGGATGCACCATGGCGAGGAAGGCGTTGCCGATCTCGACGAAGTCGGCGTTGAGGTCGTAGCCCGTGTACGTGGCGTCACAGGTCTCCAGCAGCCAGGGGACGGTGAGGACGTTCAACGCACAGGCGATGTCGACAACGGTGTCCGGGGCGGGCAGGATCGACAGCAGCGCGGGGTAGAAGTCGTCCAGGTCGGCAAGGCGCTCGGCGGTGGAGACGTGCCGGGCCAGCACGGCCCGGCAGCCGGCCTTCAGGGCCTGCGGATCGCCGGTCGGCAACCGTGCCACCTCGCGGCGCAGCACCGCTGTCCGCCCGCTCAGCAGGTGCAGGGCGGCGACCCGGTGCAGCCGCACCCGGGCCCGGTGCTCGACCGGGCCGGTTCCCCCGGCGCTCGCCTCCTGCTCCACGACATGGGCGATGGTCTCGGGGTGCACGCCCCGGTACTTGGCCGAACGGGCGATCCGGGCGGCGGCCGCCGCCACGGCCTCCTGGTCGGCGCCCGGCGGGGTCACGCCGGTGTCCGGTCCGGCTCGTCACCTCGGTAGATGCACCCCGACGTGCAGGTCTCGCGGACGGTGACCGCGCTCAGCGGGAGCTCGCCGGCCAGCCGGTCCCAGATCCACCGGGCGAGGTTCTCGCTGGTCGGGTTGTCCAGGCCCGGCACCTCGTTGAGGTAGCGGTGGTCCAGCTGGTCGTGCAGCGGAGCGAACGCCGCCCGGAGGTCGGCGAAGTCCATCACCCATCCAGCCCGGGGGTCGACCGGGCCGACCACCTGGATCGCGATCCGGAAGGAATGCCCGTGCAGCCGGGCGCACTTGTGACCCTCCGGCACCTCCGGCAGGCGGTGCGCGGCCTCGAAGGTGAACTCGCGGAAGATCTCCATCAGCGGATCCCCAGGATCTTGTGGGTCTGAATGCTGAGCCTCCAGCGTGGGTGGGCCAGGCAGTAGTCGAGCGCCGCCCGGGTGTTGGCCTCCCGGTGCAGCCCGTCCATCGGCTGCAGCAGGTGATGGCCGAACTCCAGGCCGGCGAACAGCTCCGGTCCGGCGCCGGGCTGCGGGAAGACCAGTTTCAGCTCGTCACCGGTGGTCAGCCGCAGCGGCGCCCCCGCCTTGGGGGACACGCACACCCAGTCCAGCCCGGCCGGCGCCGGGCAGGTGCCGTTGGTCTCGACGGCCACTTCGAAACCTCGTGTGTGCAGGGCGGACACGGCCGGGGTGTCGAGCTGCAACAACGGCTCACCGCCGGTGCAGACCACGTAGGGCAGCGCCCCGGGGGCATCGGACGGCCACCGCGCGGCCACGGCGTCGGCCAGGTCGTCCGGGGTGTCGAACACGCCGCCGTCGGGGCCGTCGGTACCCACGAAGTCGGTGTCGCAGAACTGGCACACCGCCCGGTGACGGTCGCGTTCCCGCCCGGTCCACAGGTTGCACAGGGCGAACCGGCAGAACACCGCCGGGCGGCCGGACCGCACGCCCTCCCCCTGCAGCGTGTAGAAGATCTCCTTGATCCGATAAACCATGTCAGCCCCCCGCCGGGTCAGGGACCCCCACCTCGGTGAAACCACGCTCCCGCAGCGAGCAGGAGTCGCACCGCCCACAGGGCCGGCCGTCCGGCCCCGGGTCGTAGCAGCTGTGCGTCAGCCCGTAGTCAACCCCGAGCGAGAGACCAAGGCGAATCGTGTCCGCCTTGCTCAGGTGCATCAGCGGGGCATGGACCGACAGGGTGCGCTCACCCGACACGGTGGCCTTCGTCGCCAGGTTGGCCATCGCCTGGTAGGCGGCCAGGTACTCGGGACGGCAGTCCGGGTAGCCGCTGTAGTCGACCGAACTCGCGCCGATGAACACGTCCCAGGCACCCGCGGTCTCGGCCAGGGCCAGCCCGAAGGACAGGAAGATCGTGTTCCGGGCCGGGACATAGGTGACCGGGATCTCCTCCGCCGTTCCGGCCGCCGGGACGGCGATGGTCGGGTCGGTCAGCGCCGACCCGCCGAAGACCCCCAGGTCGATGTCGACCACCACATGCCGGACCACCCCGAGCGCGGAGGCCACCCGCCGGGCCGCGGCGAGTTCGACCTCGTGCCGTTGGCCGTAGCGGAAGCTCAACGCGTGGCAGGCGAATCCCTGCTGGTTGGCGATGGCGAGCACGGTTGCCGAGTCCAGCCCCCCGCTCAACAGCACCACCGCGGCGGGTCGGGGGTCCGTCCCTCCGACCGCGCCCCGGGTCGGGTTCACCGTCACGTGTCGTCGTCCCCAATCTCGGCCGGGCCGGCTGCCAGCGCGCGCCCGCCCGCCCGCAGCTGCTCGATAAGTCGAGTGTAGAAGCGCAGGTTGTGCAGCGTGGCCAGCCGGTCGGCCTGCCCGTCCCTGACCCGGAAGAGATGGTGCAGGTACGACCGGCCGTACCGGGTGCAGGTGGGGCAGTCACAGGTGGGACAGATCGGCTCGTCGATGCGATGGTTGCGTTCGTCCAGGATGTGGACGTTCTGGTAAAACGACCCGTCGGCGGCCAGCGGGGCGTTGTTGAAGGCGTACAGGCGACCATGCCGTGCGTCCCGGGTGGGAATGGTGCAGTCGAACACCCACCGGCGATCGATCTGGCACAGCGCCACGAGATGCTCGGGTTTGCCCACCCCGAGCGCGAAGAGCGGGGCCTCGGGCGGCGTGGACGCCGAGAGCAGGGCGAACATCTCCCGTTCGAGCACGCCGTTGCCGTCCAGGGGCCAGCCGCCGAAGCCGAACCCCTGCGCGCCCGCCTCCACCAGGGCTTCCACGCAGCGCTTGCGCTGGTCGGGATCCGCACCGCCCTGCACCACACCGACCAGCAGCGGCGGGTTCTCCAGCCGGCGCTGCCGACACTGGAGATCGAAGGCGGTACGGGTGTCGCGGAACCAGCGGATCGTGCGGTCGACCGAGGCCACCACCTCGGCCGGCGAGTCCTCCGGACCCGTGCAGTCGTCGAGCGCGATGACGACGCCCGAGCCCAGCCCGAACTGCCACTCGATCACCCGCTGCGGGGTGAGCTCGACCTTCGTGCCGTCGGCAGGATTGCGGAAGACCACCCCGCCGGGGCGGATCGCGCTGTGCTGCCCCTGCCGCCGCAGCAGGGACAGCACCTGGAACCCGCCCGAGTCGGTGACCACCACGCCGTCCCAGGCCATGAAGCGACGCAACCCGCCGACCCGCTTCACCGGCCTGACACCGGGCCGCTGGGCAAGATGGAAGGCGTTGCACATCACCGCCTCGATCCCGACCTCGCGCAGGTCACGGGGATCCGTGCTGCGCACCGCCGCCCGGGTGCCATCCGGCAGGAACGTCGGTAGCTCGACCGTCCCGTGCGGCGTCGCCAGCACGGGAGCCGGCACAACAGGCATGACGGGCGGACTCATCCTCGGCATCTCAGAACCAGTCTAGTCGGCCGGTCCACCCGCGGGCGGGCAGGTACCGGACCGGACCCGGCCCTCGGCCTCCCCGACCAGTGCGTACACCTGGTTGCGCGGCAGGCCGGTGACCTCACGGACCACCTCGCGGGCCAGCCGGGCACCCGCTCCGTGCCGCAGCATCGCCTCGGCGACGCGGTCGGCCAGCTCCGTCTCCCCGGCGGCGGCCCGCGTCCCCGCCCCCTCCACGACCACCGTGAACTGCCCGCGGACCGGCTGCTCCCCGGCCAGCACGGCACGGACCTCGTCGAGCGTCCCCCGGATGAACTGCTCGTCCGGCTTGGTCAGGTTGCGTGCCAGCGCCGCCCGCCGCTCACCCAGCACGGCGGTCAGGTCGGCCAGGCACTCGGTCATCCGGTGTGGCGCCTCGAACAGCACCAGGGAGGCGTCGAGACCGCGCACCTGCTCCAGGGCCGCCCGGCGGGCGGCCGGTCGGCGGGGCAGGAACCCGAGGAAGTGGAACCGGTGTACCGGCAGGCCGGATCCGACGAGCGCGGTGACCGGCGCGCTGGCCCCCGGCAGCGGGCGGACCGGGATCCCTGCCTCGATGGCCGCGGCGACCAGGCGGTAGCCGGGGTCGTTGACCAGCGGGGTGCCCGCGTCCGACATCACGGCGACGTCCGCGCCCTCCTGCAGCAGCGACAGCAGTTGGGGACCCCGCTCCTGCTCGTTGTGGTCGTGGTAGCTGAGCAACCGGGGCGACGTCCCGAGCGGCTGCAACAGGCGCCGCGCGTTGCGGGTGTCCTCCGCCGCGACCACCGGGACCTGCCGCAGCACGTCGACGGCTCGGGCGGTGATGTCGCCGGGGTCCCCGATGGGCACCGGGACCAGATAGAGCGTGCCCGGCACGGTGGCACTCCTCTCCGGCCCGACTCCGCTTTTCTCCGGCCCGACTCCGCTTTCCGGCCCGACTCCGCTTTCCGGCCCGACTCCGCCGCCGACGCGGCGGCGCCGCGTTCCTGCGTCGGCCATCCTAGGAGCGCCCTGCGGATCCTGCCCTGCCGGGGTTGCCCGGGACGGGGCGTGCACCTCGAGCACCACACCGCCGCGCGACGCGGGTCACCCGCGACGCCCGCACGACCAGGCCGGGCCGGCCGTCAGGACCGCGGCGGTCGTCTCCCATGACCGCCGGTGTGACCGCCCCCACAGGCCGCTCCCGCCCGTAGCGCCGCCCGCCCCGGAGGGGCCGGATGACAGAAAGACGACAGCACGATGGGGGACGGCAGCCTCACAGGTAAGGGACGTGACGTTCCGTGAGATGGCTTCCCGAGCCCGGGCCGGCGACCGGCCCCACACCGCACTCACGCTCCGTCACGACATGATCGGCCCCGTCCGCCGCGCGGGTCACACCGGGATCGCCGCCGCCCGGCGCCGACCCCGCCGCCCCAC
>NZ_CDWWXA010000173.1:0-8293 GCF_977971845.1 Frankia sp. CeCAU1
GGCCTGCCCTCCGGCGCTCCGGGTGGAACCCCACCGGGCTCGTCCAGCGGTTCCTCCGGTTCCTCCAGCGACTCGCCGGTGGCAAGGAGCACGGGGAGCACGGCTCTGGTCGCGCTGCTCAGGACGAGTACCACGACCTGGGCTGCCGCCACCACCAGCGGTGCGACCACCGCCGCCGAGCTGGAGCTCAGCAGCGGTAAGGCGGTCATCGCGATCGGCGGATGGGACGGCAGCGACCCGGCACCGACGCTGGCGCAGTTCGAGCAGTGGGTCAGCGAAGGCAAGATCCACTACTTCGTTGCCGGCGGGACCGGGATGGGCGGGGGGCGGAACTCCACCTCTGGCAACGAGATCGCAGCCTGGGTGGCGGCGCATTTCACCGCCACCACGGTCGGCGGGCAGACGGTCTACGACCTCACCACGTCCGGCATGAGCTGATCACACGATGTGCCGAGGACGGCACAAGTCGAGGACGGCACAAAGAGCAGGGCAGCATCAGGGGCAGGGCGGTTCCGCCGGGGCCGCCCCGGCTCCATTGCCGCCGCGGCTCCATTGCCGCCGCGGCTCCATTGCCGTCGCGGCTCCATTGCCGTCGCGGCTCGCCGCCCCGCACGGGTCGCCGCGGGCCGTCGGCACCTCACAGGCCGTCGGCGAGCTCGCGGATCTGCTCGATGAGACGCACCCGCTCCAGGTGCGTCGGCGCCACCGGATTGACGGCGAGCGTCGTGACCCCGGACTCCGCGAACACGGCGAGCCGTTCGGCCACCCAGCCGCGCGGGCCGATCAGGGAGAGCCTCTCCAGCAGGCCGGCCGGCACCGCGGCGGCGGCTTCCTCCTTACGACCCGCGAGGTAGAGGTCCTGGACAAGCTTCGCCTCCGCGGCGTAGCCGTAGCGGTGAGCCAGGTCGTTGTAGAAGTTGCGGCCCCGCGCGCCCATGCCCCCCATGTACAGCGCGAGCTGCGGCCGGTCGGTGTCGCGCAGCGCGGTGACGTCGTCGCCGACGGCCAGGGACGCCCCGGCCCAGACGTCCAGGGTGCCGAGCGCCGGGTCCCGCTTGGCCGTACCGGCCCGCACCGCCTCGCCCCACACCTCGTCCGCGCTGTCCGGCAGGTAGAAGGCGGGCATCCAACCCTCGGCGAGCTCGGCAGCGAGCTCGACGTTCTTCGGACCGAGCGCGGCCAGCACGATAGGGATCCGGTCCCGCACCGGTCGATTAATGATCTTCAAGGGCTTGCCGAGGCCGGTCCCCCGCCCCGCGGTGAGCGGGATGTCGTAGTGATGGCCGTGGTACTCGAGGACCTCCCGGCGCCAGACCTTCCGGCAGATCTCGATGGTCTCGCGGGTCCGGCCCAGCGGGGCATCGTAGGGGACGCCGTGGAAACCCTCGATGACCTGCGGCCCCGACGCGCCGATCCCGAGGGTGAACCGCCCGCGCGAGACGAAGTCGAGGCCCGCGGCGGTCATCGCGATGAGGCTCGGGGTGCGCGTGTAGAGCTGCATGATCCCCGAGGCGATCTCGACGCGTGACGTCCGGGCGGCGAGGAACCCCAGCTGGCTGACCGCGTCGAAGCTGTAGGCCTCGGCGACCTGGACGACCTGGAGCCCGGCCTTCTCGTAGTCGGCGAGCCCCGAGACGGTCTCCTCGAAACCTCCGCTGTACCCCAGCGACATCGCGATACGCACGTACGCCACTCCTCCGGCCGGCTCCCGCCACGGCCCCCTCGACCCTGGCGTCTCACCCCCGAGTTTGACTCCGGCCGCGACTCAGGCACCACCGACCGGGGCTGGGAGCGTTGCTTTGTTCTTTTATGGTCTTGTTTTTTATGATCTTGAGTGTGAATGCTCGTCAACACCGTTGATTATCTTGGTTTTCCCTGCCACCCGTCCGCGGCACCGCCGGGATCACCGGATTCGGCGATCACCGGATTCGGCGTGGATGCGGCCGCGGGTGGCTCGCAACGGGCGGCCACTCCCGCCCCACCGGTTCTGGATGATTTCCGCGGCGATGGAGACGGCCGTCTCCTCGGGCGTGCGCGCGCCCAGATCCAGTCCGATGGGTGAGCGCAGCCGGGCCAGGTCGGACTCGCTCACCCCGTCCTCGCGCAGCCGGCGCAGCCGGTCGGCGTGGGTGCGCCGCGACCCCATCGCCCCGACGTATCCGGCCGGGGAGCGCAGCGCCGCGCGCAGCACCGGGAGGTCGAATCTGGGGTCGTGGGTGAGGACGCAGATCACCGTGCGCGCGTCGACCTCGGTGCGGGCGAGGAACGCCGCCGGTCGCTCGCATACCACCTCGTGGGCGTCGGGGAAACGGCGAGGAGTGGCGAAGACCGGCCGCGCGTCGCACACCGTCACCCGGTAACCGAGGAAACGCCCGATGCGGACCACCGCGGCGGCGTAGTCGATCGCCCCGAAGACCAGCATCCGCGGCGGCGGCGCGAACGAACAGACGAACACCGGTACCGCGTCGGGTCGCCGCTGCCCGTGGAGACCCCCATGCCCGTGAAGACCGTAGTGACGCAGGCCGCTGAGCCCGGCCGCGAGCATGCCACGGGCGTCGTCGACCGCGGTCACCTCGCACCCGGTCACCTCGAACCCGGACGCACCGAACGAACCGGCGGTCCGCTCCGGCCACACCGCGACCTGGCTGCCCAGCCGCTCGCCACCGACCACGGTCAGCAGCGCCACCGGCTCGTCGGCGGCGATCGCCGCAAGGACCGCGTCGAGCGGCGATGGCCCCGGGTCCGACTGGCCCGGCGGGGGCGACAGATCTGACACGTCTGACACGTCTGACAGGTGCGGCAGGTGCGGCGTAACAACCAGATCGATGACGCCGCCGCAGGTGAGTCCGACGGCGGCCACGTCGTCATCGCGGATCCCATAGGTCTCGAAGGCCGGCGTCCCCGTGCGGACCACCTCGGCGGCCACCTCGTACACGGCGCCCTCCACGCAGCCGCCGGACACACTGCCGACGACCTCGCCATCGGCAGCCACAGCCATCGCCGCGCCCGGCTGGCGCGGCGCGCTGCCCCGGACATCGACGACCGTGGCCACCGCGAACGCGGTGCCCGCCGCCCGCCACCGGCGCAGGGTGCCGGCGATCTCGCGCACCACCCCCACCTCCCCCGCCGACCGGGCGAACCCGCGGGCACGCGCGCCCCCGAGCCCTGGCGTCACCCGTCACGATAGAAGCCGGCAAGGGCCGCACAGGGACCTGACAGTCTCGATCATCACCGGTGCGGGCGGCACGTTCCGCTCCAGCATGGCGGACGCCGCAACGCCGTGTCCCGATCCACCCGGCCCTGCTGGCTGCATCCCGTAACCCAAGCCGTCCCGCCACGCGTGTCCGCCTAATTACGACATCCACCGTAATTCGAAGAGCCGAACTGTTCCGCGTCCAGACCTGTCGTACGATGAATCCGCAACGAATTCTCCTTCTACGAGAAGGACCAGGAAACCGAGACCATGACCACTATTGTTACCGAGGAACGTATCTCCTGGCAGCGCGCGACCATCGAGGAGCACATCCGCCAGGAGAACGCCAAGGATTGGGAGAAGGTCTACGACACCTTCCTGCGCGACGAGCGTGCCTTCTACGACGTCGTCCCGATGAACGCCCGCTACGAAGGCATCCGCGGTGTGCAGGACTTCTACGAAATGCTCGCCCTTGCCCTACCGGACTTCGTCATCACTGTTACCGGAGAATACGACCTCCCCGGTTACTCCTGGCGAGAGGTGACCCTGGTAGGGACACATCAGGGCGAGTTCGCCGGCATTGCCCCTCGGGGTCGTCCGGTTCGTTTCGAAGGCGTTGTGCTCTACATCTTCAGCGGCCAGGAACCGGGCAAAATCATTGCCGAGCGCGCGTACTGGGACAACGACTCGATCTTCCGTCAGATGAAGGGGGAGACCGACGCTCCGCGCGGCGGCGTGGGCCTGACCGACCGCAAACCCATCCGAGCGGCCATCGCCTGACCCAAAACCCGCGGGCAGGGCACGCCCCCGTCGCGAGCGCCGCCACACCTCTCCCTGAACCCGGCCCCTCAAACGCGACCCCTCCCTAAAACCGGCAGCACCCCCGCCAGGATGCCGCCAACCAGGCAAAACGGCGGCGTTCAGGGCACCGGGGGCGGCTCAGGGGCCGGATGCAGCTCCGTGCGCAGCTCGTGGCTGCCGTCCGGCCGGGAGGCCTCGTAGTACAGCCGCCGGCCGCCGTCCGGGAGCTCGACCACGCTGACGTAGCGCAGGGCGCCGTCCCCGTCCGGACAGACCGCGACCGGCTCGGTGCCGACCGCGTGGAACCGGTCGACGGTCACCCCGACGGCGAGACCGGTGCGTTCCGCCCAGTTCTCCGCCGCGGTGGCCCGACCGTCGTACAGGGCGACCGGCTGGGAGCCGCCCGTGAGCACGGAACTGATCCGCACGCCGCGGGCGTCCCAGCAGCCGGGGCGGGGAGCCAGCGCCGTTCCAGTCCAGGTCCAGGTCACGCCGTCCGGGCTCGTGGCGTGGCGGCTGTCCATCCGGTCCGTCGCCAGCGGGTCGTCGAGCAGGTGGCAGGAGGCCCACAGATGCCACTGCCCGTCGTAATGGACCACGACCGGGTCCTTGACGGCGAGGCTGGCCGGATCGCCGGGCAGGACGGTACGGCGGCGGGCCGGGTCGAACGCCGCGGGGTCGTCGGCCTCCAGCAGGTCCACCCACCAGTGCGGGCTGCCCGCAGCCGCGCAGCTCACATAGAGCCGCCATGATCCCTGCGGGGTCACCACCAGAGCGGGCCGCTCCAGGCTCTCGGCGCCGAACGGGTCCCGGGGCACGACGGCGATCTCGGTGAAGTTCTCCCCGTCGGTGGAGCGGGCGATGACGACGCCGAAGCCCCGGCCGATCCCGACGGGACGGCGCAGCCGATAGGCCAGGTAAAACACGCCGCCCACCGCGATGGCGCACGGCGCGCCGGCCCAGTACCCCGGGCCGTCACCGGGCGGCGCGACCACGGTCACGGCGGGCCTCAGTCCGGGGAGCGGTACGGCCGTCGCCGCCAAGTGCTGTTTGCTCACTACCACGCGGCAACCCTACCGGCCGGGTAAGGATGACGAACGTTCCGTTCACGCCGTCCTGCCCTGACCGCTACCATCTTGAGGTCCCCGGTCGGATTACTGGAGTATGCGAGGTACGTACCCCGGGGCCGTCCACCGACCCCAGCCGTCCACCGACCCCAGCCGTCCAGGAGCGCCCGTTATATGGCCCTTCCCGACTTCCTCGTGATCGGGGTGCCGAAAGCCGGAACGACGGCGCTGCACGCGGCACTCGTCCGACACCCGGCGCTGTTCCTCCCGTCGGTGAAGGAGCCGAAGTTCTTCCTGTCGCAGGGGCCGCCGCCGGCCCGGGGCGGCCCCGGTGACGCCCAGACGTACCAGGAGCACGTGTGGCGGCGGGCCGACTACGAAGCGCTGTTCGATGCCGCTCCGGTGGGGACGCTCAAGGGCGAGGTCACTCCGTTCTACCTCTACGACCTGGACGCCCAGAACCGGATCAGGCGGCTCCTGCCGAAGGCGCGGATCATCGTCATGCTGCGCAACCCGGTCGACCGCGCACATTCGAACTGGACCCATCTGTGGGCGGCGGGGCTGGAGTCGGAACGTGACTTCGTCCGGGCCTGTGCTCTGGAGCGTGAGCGCCGGGACGCCGGCTGGGCCCAGTTCTGGCACTACGTCTCCCTCGGCCTGTACGGGGAGCAGCTCAGCCATCTGTTCACCCTGTTCTCCCGCGACCAGGTCCTGCTGTTGCGCTACCGGGACCTGCGCGACTCCCCCGCCGCCACGCTGGACCGGGTCTGCGAGTTCCTCGGCGTCGAGACGGGTCTGGTGGACCTGGTGCCCGCCGAGAACGTCACGCCGTTCGTCGCGGACACCCCCGTGAACAGCGTGCTGCGCGCGGCGCTACGCACCGGCGGGCGGATCGGGCACCACTTCCCGGTTCCCGCGCGCAGGACCTTCCGCGGTCCGCTGCTCACCGCGTTGCAGCGGCAGAAGGGCGGACGCCCGAAGCTCACCGCCGAGCAGCACCGCGCCGTGCTGCCGTACTTCGTCGACGACATCGCCCGCCTCGAAGAGATCACCGGCCTGTCCTACGCCGACTGGCTCACCGTGGGCCTCGAACCCGAGATCATCGACTGACGAGATCATTGACTGACAGGGCCGGCGACCGGCGGGGCCGGCCGAGGTCAGCCGAGTGATCGTGGGTCGGCGGGCACGTCGACGGCGTGGGCGCGCAGCGCCTCCAGCGGGATGACCTCCAAGGCGCGTTCGTGCGTCGAGGCCAGCACGACGGGCGCGGCGGCCCCCGCCTCGTAGGCCTGCAGCCACCGTACCGCGACCACGCACCAGCGGTCACCCGGGCGCAGGCCGGGGAAGGAGTACTCGGGTCGGGGCGTCGACAGGTCGTTGCCGACCTGCCGCTGGTGCCGTAGGAACTCGGTGGTGACCACCGCGCACACGGTATGGCTACCGAGATCCTCCGGGCCGGTGCTGCAGCACCCGTCGCGGTAGAAGCCGGTCACCGGATCGGTGCCGCAGGGCTCCAGTTCCCCACCGAGAACGTTCCGTTCATCTGCCACATCGACAGTTTCTCCCACTCGTCCGGTGGCGACACGGCAACCACCCGGATCGGGCCCGCGAGGTCGCTCACCGCAGTTGTGCGGGCAGCACGTCGGCGTGCACGACGGTGAGGGCGCTCACGGCGCGGGTGAGGACGACATAGAGCCGGCGCAACCCCTGCAACAGCCGCGCCTCACCCGCCACGATCGCGGCGGGTTCCACCACGATGACATGGTCGAACTCCAGTCCCTTGGCGAGCGAGGCGGGCACGAGGCAGGCCCGCCCGGGTGGGGTGTCCCCGTCGAGCGGGACGATCGGCATCGGCAGCCGCGCGGCGTCCAGCGCCGCCGCGAGTGCCGCCACCTCCCGGTCGGCAACGATGATCGCCAGCGAGCCGGGGTGCGGCAGGGTCCGGCGGGTGTGGTCGACCACCGCGGCGGTGAGCCCCTGCGGGGTGGTTGGGGCCGTCGTCAGCGCGCCGCGCGTGGTCCGCGCCGAGGTCGCCGGACGCAGATCCGGGGCGATGTGGCGCAGGAGCCGGTTCGCGAAGTCGAGGATCTCCGCGGGCACCCGGTAACCGCGGGTCAGCACCTCCAGGTGCGCCGTGGGTTTGCCGAGATGGGCCAGCAACGTCGGCCACGAGGTCGCGGCCCAGCCGGTGGTGCCCTGGGCGATGTCCCCGAGGACGGTGGCGGAGCCGTCCGCGCAGCGGCGGCCGAGCGCGCGGCACTGCATCGCGGAGAGGTCCTGCGCCTCGTCAATGATCACGTGCCCGAAGCCCGGTCCGCTCTCGATGCGGTCCCGGGCCTCATCGACGCAGAACGCGTCGGCGAGCGACCAGCGCGCCGTCCGGACCCCGCCCCGCGGTGCGCCGGTCAGCAGCAGGCGCTGTTCGTCGTCGGTGAGCACCCCGTCGGCCGCCGACGCCAGGAACGCCGGGTCGGTGAGCAGGCGGTGCACCAGGCCCGGCGCGTCGGCCCGCGGCCAGACCGCCTCGACGGCCTCGCTGACGGCCCGGCCGCGGGCGAGGGTGCGCAGCGCCCCGTCGGTGAAGAAGTGTCCGCTCGCCTCGGCCCGGCGACGGACAGACTCGGCGATCCGGCCGGCCAGGCGTGCCCGGGCGGTGCCGTAGCGCAACGCGCCCGCGCCCAGCTGCGCGATCAGGTCGGCGGCCAGGTCCACGAACTCGTCGGCGCCGACCGTCCACCGGCCGACCCGGGTGTCCACGGAGACCGGCCGGGTGGGCGGGCGGATCGCCCCGTGCAACGCCCGACGGATCACCGTCGCCATCCGGGCGTCGCCCTTGAGCGCGGCCACGTCGTCGGGGTCCGTGCCGCGCACGGCGACCGCGCCCACCACGTGGTCGAGGGTGCTGTGCCGCACCGTGAACTCCCCGAGGGAGGGCAGCACCGCGGCGATGTAGCCGAGGAAGGCGCGGTTGGGGCCGACGACGAGTACCCCGCAGCGCCGCAGCTGCTCACGGTGGGCGTAGAGCAGATAGGCGGCCCGGTGCAGCCCCACGGCGGTCTTTCCCGTCCCCGGGGCGCCCTGGACGCACACGCTCACGGCAAGATCCGCCCGGACGATCTCGTCCTGCTCGGGTTGGATCGTCGCGATGATGTCGCGCATCGGCCCGGTGCGGGGCCGTTCGATCTCCCGGTCCAGCAGGTCGCCGGCCGGCCCGGTCGCCTCCCCCGCCGCC
>NZ_CDWWXA010000174.1:0-8232 GCF_977971845.1 Frankia sp. CeCAU1
GCAGAGGGGGCGGCCTCGGCAGAGGGGGCGGCCTCGGGATGCTCGGCACCGGCTTCCTCGTCAGCGGAGGCCTGGCCCAGAAGCGCCTCGGATTTCGCGATCCGCCCCAGCAGGCTGAGCCGTTCGGCCGCCCATTCGGCCTGGTGCCGATCCAGCCGGGTGGTCATGGTGGCCACCTGGCGTTGCGCGTCCTCCGCCTCCGTACGGGCCATGGCCAGCCGGGAGGAGAACTTGGCCGCCCGGCCCTCGGCCTCGACGAGCTGTCTGCGCAGCAGCTCGGCCTCATGGGCGAGCTGCGCAGCCGAGGGGCCGACGGGATCACCGCCCGCCCCCGGAGAGCCCGCCGGCACCGGGCCGGCGGCACCCGAACCGGCCGGGAGGGCCTGGGCCGCGCCGGGTGTCACGGCGTACGCCCGGGCCCGCAGCGCTGTCTCGATCTCCTCGACCCGGGCGCCTGCGATCACAGCATGGCGCTCCGCCTCGGCGATTCGCCGTTCGGACTCCGCGGCACGCTGTTCGGCGACAGCGAGCCGGGCAGTTAGATCCGCCTTCTCCAGGGCGACGTCGTCACGCTGCCGGCGCAACCGGGCGATCAGCTCGGCGGCCTGCCCTGTGCCCGTGCCGCGGGCGCCCGAATCGGGGACACCCGTGTCGGCGTCGCCGGTGCCTGCCGGCACGGCATTCCCGGCCTCCGCAGCATTCCCGGCGTTCACCCGGTTCACGTCGTTCGCGGCTGCCGCCCGATCGGTCGACGGGACCGCGCCAGGGCGGGATTCGTCGAGCTCCGGGCCGGTGCCGGCCGGCGCCTCCCCCGATCCCGCCCGATTTCGCGCGGCGTCGGCGTCGGCGTTGCGGGCCTGCCGGCGCAGCGGCGCGATCAGGAAGACCCATGCCAGCGCCGCACCAATGAGCATCGCCACCAGCACGTACGCCAGGATCTGCCCGGCGAGGTACAGCATGGGCTGCCAGCCTCCTTACCGCGGTGGGTCGGTCGAGATCACACCTGCCAGCGGGGGTGACATCTCGGTACGAAGGTTGTGGAAAGTGGAGCCCCCCTCGGCGCCATCCAGGTGGTGACCCGGTCGCCGCCGCAAGGCTCCCCAGCATTATTCGCAACGCCCGACATCGGCCGCACCCGGGGAGGTTCAACCGTTGGCCACGTCGATCTCCCTGGGTGGGAAATCACCGTTCACGGACGTCAGACGACGAACAGCACCCCAGGGAGGAGCCTGGAAAGACAACCACGAGGGCCGCCCGTCGGGAACATTTCACGCCAGCTGGTCACCAGTCCAGACAGCATGCCCCAACGAGCCGTCAACGTGCGTGGTCTCCTCCCCCGTGCGGGGGTGACCTCCACCGCGCGGGGGTCACCCCCGCGCACTCAACATCCGCGTCTCCGCCGGGGTCAGAGAAGATCGGGGAGCTCCTGAGGCGCGAACCACAGCAGTTCGAAGCCCTCGACGCTGTCCACGGTGAAGGCGGCGTCATCCCCACCGAGATCGGCCTCGACGATGCACTTCGCCGCCGCCGCGACCGCCGCGACGACCTCCTCGTCGTCTCCGTCGTCGACATGGATGGCCTGCGCGGCCGACCACGGCACCGGGAAGTCCACCTCGACGGCACCCCGCTCAAGATCGTCGCGTACCCGCACCTCGCCGTCCGCGACATCGGCCACGAAGACCACGCGCCGGCGCGGCGCGGACGGGTCGGCGTCCAGCAGTCGCAGGCTCGCCCGGCCGGCGTCGTGCAGCGCCGCGTACTCCAACTCCTCCTCGGACTCCGACTGGGCGTACCACTCACGCGTCGCTGGGGTGACCGCGAATCCGGTGCCTGGGGGGATGCGCGCGGATTCCCAGACCGATCGGGCGACGGCCAGCGTGGACGGGAGATAGATGCGCACCCGCTCAGTGTGCAACCAAGCGGGGCGAGCCGGCCACGAGGACCCGGTCAGCCACGGGAACCCGGTCAGCCGGCCAGGCCGAGCCCGAGCCGGCCCCCCCTCGCCTCGGCGTCGTCGGTGGCCCCGTCGTCGGTGGCCCCGGCCACGCCGGAACGGGCGGAACGGGCGGAACGGGCTGCGACATGCAGGGCCTCGCCCGTCGTACGCAGCGCCGTCTCGAACACCTGGGCCCGCCGGGTCAGATCCATCACGTTTCCGCCGATGACCTCGAGGTCCTCCGGACCTGGGCAGAGCACCGTCACCCGGGTGCCCGCCGCCTCCACCATCTCGACCTCCCGCATCAGCCGGCGGGTGGCGGCCCGGCGGACCTGGCGTTCGACCCGGGCCACCGTGCCACGGGGTCGGTCGAGTTGGAACGAGCAGGCCGGGGCGAGCACCAGGATCTCCGCGAGGCCCGCGTCGGCAAGAAGATCGACCGATGCGGGCGATCGGGTTCCGCCGTCGACGAACCGCTGGCCGTCCACCGCGACCGGGGCGTACCAGCCGGGAATGGCACACGACGCCATCACCGCCTCGGACAAGGTCGCCCGAGGCGCATCGGCCACGCCGAACAGCACGCGCTCACCGGTGTCGAAGTTCATGGCCACCACCCGCAGCGCGGGCCTGGTCGGCCACTCGGTCGGATCGAGGCCCTTGCGGTCCATCGCCGCGGTCACCAGATCGCCGACCGCGGAGATCTTCCCACGGCCCTGTGGAAGCATCGCCGCCAGCGTGACCATCGGCGAGGACCGCCGGGGGTGCCGGGCGCTGACCGTCAGCAGCCTCGGTGAGCCCATGCGCATCCGGGGGCGCGGCGGTAGGGAGGCACCGAGGTCGCGGTAGTCAAGAACGGGATCACCCGCCTCGTAGATCCCCCGCTCGGAATTGGCCATCACGTCGATGCCGATCCCCAGACCGAGCAGGGCCGCGACCACCGAGCCAGCGGACGTGCCGACCACCAGGTCGGCTCCGCTCAGGTCGCGGCCGGTCGCGGTCTCGACCGCCCGCATCGCGCCGATCATCCAGGCGGAGCCGAGCACTCCACCGGCCCCCAGGACCAGACCTCTGCGTGGGGCCCGTTTCCTGGTCATAGTCCACCTCCCGGCGCGGCGACCGGGAAGGGAGACGCATCGCGCTGGGATGCCCGCCGCCCGGCATGCTCGCTGCCATGTGGGCCGCCCGGTCGCACCTGGGCCGGGCCGCCCACGAACGGCGTGCCCGCCGCGTCGGGACGGCCGGGGATGGGCCAGTAGCAGTCCACGGTCCGCGTTGACCGTACCTTGCTGCTCTCGGCGCTCGAAGCGCCCGGGCAGTCCACCGGACTACTCCGGCGGCTCCTCGCTACTCTCTTCGGGGAAACTGGTCTCCAGCACTCCCCAGTTCCGCAGCCGCTCTGCGAACTCCTGGGGGGTCGTGTCGTGGAGCAGGGCGAGCGCACGCACGTCGCCATCCCGGATGGACAGCACGCGGCCGGCGTAGTCGTCCCGTTGGCGCTGGATCTGGGCGACCCACCGACGAACGAGAGCAGAGGAGTCCGGCGGAGCCTCGCTCAGCTTCTCCAGGTTGAGCACCGTACGTGGGCGACGCTCCCGCGGCGGCAGCTGATCCTCGTTGGGCAACAGCGCCGAGACCGGGACTCCGTAGAATCCCGCGAGTTCGGAGAGCTGATGCACGCTGATCATGCGGTCACCGCGCTCATAGGAACCAACGGCAGCGGTCTTCCACCGCCCCCGCGACTTCTGCTCCACTCCCTGCAGCGACAGACCCTGCTGTATCCGAATCGCCCGCAACCGGGCGCCCACGGCCTTCGCGTACTCTCGGCTCACCCGACACACCCCCAGCCGTCTCGAACGAGCATCACGTACCTCTCGTCGCGCCCATAGGAGATCAAGGTACGACTCGTGCGGCGCTGGCGAGGCATGCTCCCACTAACGTAACGTTGCCGAAAGAGACCGCTCACAGATACATATACGATGCTACGTTGCGCGACTTTCTTGTGCGACTTCTCTCGCATCTCAGACTCTATGAATTAAAAAAGTTACTCTATGTAGTAAATCTTATAAGATCGAAAGCTATCAGCAAGATCCCTCTCACGACTTGACCGAAGTCCCTCCACATAGCGATGCCCCTAAATTGCTCGCCGTAACCGCTCCCGCTACGCCGGGATGATGGCGCGAATACTTTATGTCACGGTTACGCCAAGGGCGTAACCGTGAGTTGCCGACACCGCGCGAGCGATCAGCCGAACGGCAGCAGGCCCAGCGGCAGGCCCAGCAGGGGATGCGGCTCTGGCTCGTACGTCGGGACGGCCCGCCCGCCCACCAAGATCACCGGGTTCACCAAGATCACCGGGCCTGGCGCCGCAGGCTCCCCCGCCGACGGCGGGGAGCCGCCGGGCGGCCAAGCAGCCGGCCAGCCAGCTCCCTGATCGCCAGCCGGGCCGGGGAGGTCGGAGCGATGTCACGCAGGAGCTGTCCGGCCACCTGGGCGGCGTCCAGCCCGGCGAGGTCGTAGGGCACCAGGGCCACCGGCTCGGTCCCGGTGTGGCGCAGAATCGCCCGACTGACCTCGCGGGCCGGGTCTGCGCCCACAACTGAGGCGCGCAGCCGGTTCACCACGACAAGCGGGTCGACGGCGGGGACGGTCTCCCGCAGGTCGGACAGTCCCCGCACGAACCGGACCAGACCGACCGGTTCGGCGGACGCCACCGCCAGCACGACGTCGGCGGCGCCCAGCACGGCTAGCGTCGCTCCGTTACGCCGGGGCGCGGAGGTGTCGAACGACAGTTCCTCGTCCGTCTCCAGGCAGAACCCGCAGTCCACGACGACGAAGGACGCCAGACGCCGGGCCATCGACAGCACGGTCTCAACGGATGCCGGGCGTAGCTCGGGCCACCGCGAGGGGCGGGAGATGCCGGGCAGCACCCGCAGGCCGCCGCCCAGATCCCGGCACAGTACGGCGAGCCGGGGCACGTCCAGCAGCCCCTGGTTGGCCGACCGGGCCGCCGCGGCCAGACCGGGGGCCTCCTCGAGCAGGCCGACGAGCTGCCCGACCGCGCCGCCGTAGGAGTCGGCGTCCACCAGCAGGGTGGAGGTCCCCAGCCCGGCGAGTTCGGCGGCCAGGCACAGCGCGATCGTGGTGCGTCCCGGCGCGCCGGCCGGACCCCATACCGCAATCACCCGGCCCACCCGGCCGTCGCCCGGTTCGATCGGCCCCACACCGTCGGTGACGTCGATGGCCGGGGCGAGCGGCCCGAACCCGACGAGTGGTTCGCTGTACGAACCGGACGCCCAGGTCGCCGGCGCGGCCGCGTTCGTCGCCAGCGCCCGGGATGCCTCGACGACCGCTCCCGCGATGACCTCCGCGGTGGCGTCCGAGGGGATGACCGCGGCCACGCCGAGTTGCCGCAGCCGCCGGTCGCCGTCCTCGTCGCCGGGGGCGGTCAGCCCGACCACCGCGATGCCCGCCATGGCCAGGCGGGTCAGCGCATCCCGGTCGAGCCGGCGCAGGTCCGCGGACAGCAGGGCGGCCCGGGCCGCGCCGGTGGTCGCCGCGGCCAGCAGGTCCGGCAGGTCGACGCAGCGGCGCACCACCGTAACCCCGAGGTCGCGGCGATCGAAGGCCGAGACCAGGCCGGCCTCGACCATCGCATCGGTGACAGCGGTGAGGATCGGCAGGCTCACCGGCCGTACCCCGGCACAGTGGTCGGTCCCGTCGAGCCGACCTCACCGCGGGAGTCGCGCTCAAGCTTCACGACGTCGACCCGCTCGCTCTGCGAGGCCGCGACGGCCTGGATGGCGTTGTCCACCGGCACGCGCAGCGTCAGCGAACGGTCCCCGCTGGTCAGCTTCTCGAGGCTGACGAACTCGACGTCGTGCAGGACCAGCGCCTCGGCCCCCGCACCCGCGGGCGCGGCCGGTGTGCTCCGGCCGGCCTGCTGATCGCCCCCGGTAGTGCTCGGCGCTGCGGCGCCGCTCTGGAACACGAAGACGTCCACATGGTCACCCGGTCCGAGGGTCGGCAGCCGCCCGGCCTTCACAATGATCGGCACCAGCCGCGTCGGCTGGGTGTTCTGGCCGGCGAAGTCGGGTCCGCTCACCAGCTCGCCGGTGTCCACCGGCCGCGCCAGGGTGGCGCCGATCAGGTCGTCGAGACGGCTTCCCGGGTAGTAATGACCCGAGGTCCTCTCGTCAAGCCTGGCCGATACCGTGGCGAGATCCCCGGCAACGATGATGTGCCCGGCCGGCAGGTCCACCTTGGCGACCACCCACTGGCGGGTCGCGTCCGCGCTGGCGAACAGCCGCGCCCCGACGACCACCGAGACGAGCACGAGCAACACCCCGACGAGCAGCCGGGAGTCGCGCCACCGTCGGCGGGTCAACCGACGGGCCGGGGGTGATGTCGGTGGCGGGGACGCCTCCGGGCGGGCCGGTGCCGCGGCGAGCTCGGTCACCGGGAGACCTCCCTCTTCTCCTAGCCGGACCATTGGTACATGTTCGCACCTTCCGGTCGCAGAGCGTACGCGGTCGTCGGCCCTGAGCCCAGCCAAACCAGCGAGGAATCGGCTGCGGACCGAACGGGATCCGTCGACATCTGGGCCATGCAGGCGCGGATGGCGGACCAGTCCAGTACCTGCGAGCACGGGCTTTTGGCGGTATCCGCGTGCACTTATCCACAAGCAGACGCATCCGGACGCGATGAGCGGTGGTATCTCTGATACACACATGAGGAGAGACATCCGCCCTCAGAAGGAGGACTTTGATGAACGACCGCTTCCTTCAACTCAGCGATGTGGCGGACATCCTCAACATCTCCTCCAGTCAGACCTACGCGCTTGTCCGCTCGGGCGAGCTCCCCGCCATCAAGATCGGGGGGAGGGGCCAGTGGCGGGTGGAGCGCACCGAGCTGGAGGCGTACATCCAGCGCGCCTATGAACAGACCCGGGCCTTCGTCGCAGCCAATCCGATGAGCCGTAACGAGGCTCCGCCCGAGGACTAGGCACAGTAGGCGCGGCGAGGTCAGTGGATCCGACGAACGTAGGCGATCGCGTCGAGGGGGATGGTCCAGCCGGAGCGGATCTGGCCGCGCCGGGCGAACTCGCCGACGGCGTGTTCGGCCACCTCCAGGAAGTCCGAGCCGACCCGCACCGGCGTCCCGTGCAGGGTCACCCCGTCCACCAGCATGAGCGTGCACGCCGAGCGGTCCCGGACGAGCCCGCGCAGGACGTACCGCAGATCCAGCTTGGCCGCCAGCGGACCCTCATGACCCGGCTGGGCCGAGACCACCGGCAGGTTCTCCACGGCCAGCAGCGACCGCACCGGTACCAGAACCTCCGTCGCGCCGGGCTCGGTGATGAGCAACCAGTCCATCCCGAGGGCCGACAGGGTGCCGTGCAGGATCTCGGGAGCGCGCTGACCACCCACGACCCGGCAACGCGTCGGGTGCCCGACGACGGGTCGCATCCGATCGATCAACCGCAGGTAGGCAGCCTCCCGTCGGCTGCGGTCCGCGAGCTCGGCGGAGAGCTCGGCGGCCTCGTTCGCCTCCCACTGCAGCTCCAGGTCGGCGAACAGATCCTCCCATCGCATCGATACCCCTTCCCATAAAGGTAGATTTCGCCCACTTCCCCCAGTCGCCCCTCACTCCCTACACAAGCAGGGTTGACAGCGAGATTTCAGGGGTTTACACAAGCAAACATAGGCAAACGAACGAGTTCGACAGCATCCGGCGGACAGGAGCACCCACAATGATCGCGAGGGCGGCTCGACAGACGCTGGCGCGGTTCGCCGGCGCGACCGCGGCCGCAATCACGGCGATCATATTGATCGTTTTCGGCCCCCGGCTGGCCGACCTGCCGGAGAGCGTCGAGGCCGCCCCGGAATGGTTCGCCGCCGCACCCGAGCAGGCGCTGGCCACGATCATCGGGGGCGTCGCCTGGGTGTGCCTGCTCTGGCTGTGCCTGGGGGTTCTGCTCGGCGCGCTGTCGGCCGTCCCCGGCGGAGTCGGCCGGCTCAGCGCGGCGCTGGCCCGCCGGATCGTTCCCCGCACGATCCGGCGGATGCTCGAGATCAGCCTCGGAGTGACACTCGTCGCCGGGGTGGCGCCGATTATCGCCGCGGTCCCGGCCTCCGCGGCCACCGGACCCGCGGGGACCGGTGTCAGTGCGGGCGCCACCGCCGCACTGCCCGATCTGGACCGTCCCACCACCGTCGGCCATCCCCCGAACCCGATAGCCGGCTTCCCCGACCTCGATCGCCCCCCGGCCGGCACCTCCGCCGGTCACGCCCCCGCGA